>ONAH01000136.1 GCA_900315715.1 uncultured Eubacteriales bacterium | reverse complement strand
TAAATAAGATACTTGGAAACACTTCAATAATATGGTGTCATTACTGTTGGAAACTTTGATTTCAAAGCGAAAAGATTTAAACAATTGTTTAGTGTAATATAAATCGGGATTTATTGGAGGTTGGTATGAAAAACAAGATCATATATTGTCTGAACTTTTTTTGGACATGTTTTATTTCGTTTTCATTTCCAATATGTTTTGGCTGGATTTTTCTTGACATAACCGGTCATTCTAAAGGCTATAGTTATGATTTAGGCTCGGAAAAAGATATTTCTATAATGTTAGGTTTCATTGAGTTATTGATTTGGCTTGCTTTATCATTACCATCTACTATTTATGTGTTTTGTAAAACAATGCCTAAAGGCAAGTTGTATCTTTTGATACTGATCGTAATATATATAGCCCTTGCTATAATTTGTATTATAGTTATAGGTGGTTGGTCTGTGTACTCAACAACCATTTTCAATATTTAATCGTTGTGCTATTAAATTCTTATCTAATTCCCTATTATCGGCAATTCGCTTCGCTCTTGCATTTGTTGGTTTTTTAATAGAAGTAATCATCTTATTTATTATATCAATGTTTTATTTATAGAACAACTATATACTCACACCACAATCTAAAAAATGCCCGAAAGCGGTTAGTAAGACCACCTTCGGGCTATTTTTATTATTATAGCTTTCCGTTAATAACAAGAATAATCAATATGCAAGTTACAAGAATTATTACTGATGAAATCATTACCAAAGGTGTTATTGCAAAGGCTTTTTCTCCGTTTTCAGTAGCTACAACTTTTTTCTCTGTATTCGGCAGCAGCTTTGCTTTTCTAAGTACCGTTACTACACTCTTATAAAGGAAAAGTGTTAGAGCTGAGTTAATTGTTCCTTTTAACAGATTAAATGGCAAGAATACACTTGGTAACATTGGTACAATTATTCCTCTGTCCATTCCTGTATATATTGGTGTTATCAAATAGTTCCAAAGTATCATCATTGCTGTCATTGAAATAACGCCAATAATAAGTCCTATTACTGCATTTTTTATCTTCGGCTTCCTGTAATACATTATTGTTGATACTGTCACAAACACTCCTGTTGATAGTACATTCATCACTAAGCCTATAACTCCTGTTGAACTTATCGTCACCATCTCTACTAAACATACCACTACGGTCATTATAAGAGCTGCTACCGGTCCGAAAATGAATCCGCCTATTGCTATTATTGCATCCTTGGGATCAAGGCTTAAATAAGGCGCTGACGGCATTACCGGTATACTGTGCATTAGCATCGTGGACACAAATGCTACCGCACACAACATTCCCATAATCGATAGTTTCTGTACATTGGTGGTTGACTTTGAATAATTGCTCATAAAAAAACTCCCTTCTGATAAAGCGCCGACATGAATATCTTCGGCACCGTTACTGCGGAGCAAGAAAAGCTGTATTTATCGAAAAATCCCCCTATGAAATACACTTCATAGGGGGCATATAGATCGATATTATACGAAACTAAACCTCTCTCATCCGGACTATACCGTCGGCACAGGATTTTCACCTGTTCAACCATTAATGGCTCACGGGCTTCCGATTAATCGGTTACCGTCGGTGGGGAATCTCACCCCGCCCCGAAGTTTCTGTAAACATTATACTATTATGATATATTTTTGTCAATACATATGTTACACATTTTTTTCAAACATATTTGGTGTTGCTTCTTTTATTTATAATTATATCTTCACTACTACCGGACGAAATACCATATTTAGTATCATTTTATAAGAACTAGTACCAATTCGTATTCTCGTATTATTGCAGTATAACGGCGATTCATGCTTTATTAAATCAATACCGTATCTTCATCAACCAATACGGGCAAATACTATATATTGTATTCATAAGAATACTAAACACAATATATAGGGGTTTATTGTTGAATTCTACAAAATTTTGCCTTTATCGCATTTTTCTCCTTTAATTCAGTCAAAGACACTTGACATATCACTTTTTATGGGCTATACTTAATCTTACTCACCCCAATTATGGGTACAATATATAGTGTAAAGCCAAGAACTTTACACAAGTCTATTTTATATGGGGGCAATTATATGATAAATGCTATTGTTAAACGTGACGGCAGAACAGTTCATTTTGATAAAGAAAAAATTGTTACTGCGATTTTTAAGGCAGCTTCTGCTATCGGCGGCAAAGACAGAGATGTTGCTGAAGACCTTGCTGATCAAGTTATTGAATACCTTGAAACAGAACTTGGCGAAGGCTGTGTGCCCACTGTTGAGCATGTTCAGGATATAGTTGAAAAAATTCTTATTGAAAACGGTCACGCCCGTACAGCTAAAGAATACATCCTTTACAGGGCTGAACGTACAAGAATGCGTACTATGAATACTAAACTCATGCGCATTTATGAAGATCTTACTTTTAAATCCGCAAGAGATAATGACATCAAAAGAGAAAACGCTAATATCGATGGCGATACAGCTATGGGTACGATGCTTAAATATGGCTCAGAGGGTGCAAAACAATTCTATGAAATGTATATCCTCAAGCCTGAACACGCTAAAGCTCATGCGTCAGGCGATATTCATATTCACGATCTTGATTTTCTTACTCTCACCACTACATGCTGTCAGATTGACATTGAAAAACTCTTTAACAACGGTTTCTGTACAGGTCATGGTTTCTTAAGAGAACCCAATGATATTGCTAGTTACAGCGCACTTGCTTGTATCGCCATTCAGTCTAACCAAAACGATCAGCACGGCGGTCAGAGTATCCCTAACTTCGATTATGGTATGTCTAAGGGTGTTAAAAAAACTTACAGACGTATTTACCGTCAAAACCTTGCCCGTGCTATTGAACTTCTCTGTGACGATGAGAACGCTCAGGATACTGCTTTTACTCTTGCTGATATCGCAGAAAATGACAGCGGCTGTATCCCCTCTCTTAACAACGGCGAAATCTACATGAAAAGAGAACTTGAACTCCTTACAGAAAAATACGGTGATAAAACTGCAAACAAAATTCAAAAATTTGCTTACAACCATGCTCAAAAGGAAACCGACCGTGCTTGCTATCAGGCTATGGAGGCTCTTGTACATAATCTTAACACTATGCACAGCCGTGCAGGCGCTCAAATACCGTTCAGTTCTATAAACTATGGTACTGATACTTCTCCTGAAGGTAGAATGGTTATCAAAAATGTTCTTCTTGCAACAGATGCAGGTCTTGGTAACGGTGAAACTCCTATCTTCCCTATCCATATCTTTAAGGTTAAAGAAGGCATTAACTATAATCCAGAAGATCCTAACTATGACCTGTTTAAGCTTGCTATGAAGGTTTCTGCCAAAAGACTCTTCCCAAACTTCAGTTTCATTGACGCGCCATTTAATCTTCCATATTACAGAGAAGGTCACCCCGAAACAGAATGTGCTTACATGGGCTGCCGTACCAGAGTTATGGCTAATGTCTATGACAGAACTAAAGAAATCGTTACTGGCAGAGGAAATTTAAGCTTTACTTCAATTAATCTTCCCAGAATTGCTATCCTCAGTAATGGTAATATCGATTTCTTCTATGAACAGCTTGATAGAAAAATAGATCTTGTTATTGATCAACTCCTTGCCCGTTTTGAGATTCAGGCTAACAAAACTCCACGTAATTATCCTTTCCTTATGGGGCAAGGTGTATGGCTTGATTCCGAAACACTCTCAAAAGACGATAAAATTATGGACGTACTTAAACATGGTACACTTACTTTAGGCTTTATTGGTCTTGCTGAATGTTTGAAAGCACTTATCGGTAAACATCACGGTGAAACAAAAGAAGCTCAGAATTTAGGTCTTGAGATCGTTGGTTACATGAGAAAGAGAATGGATCAGGCAAGCCAAAAGTATGGTCTTAACTTCTCCCTTATCGCTACTCCTGCTGAGGGACTGAGCGGAAGATTTGTCAAAATTGACGCTAAACGTTTTGGTATTATTCCCGGAGTTACCGACAGAGATTATTATACAAACTCTTTCCACATCCCTGTTTATTACCCTATAAACGCTTTTGAAAAAATTAAGCTTGAAGCCCCTTACCATGCTCTTACTAATGGTGGTCATATTTCATATATTGAACTTGATGGCGATCCTCTACAAAACCTTGACGCTTTTGAGAGCGTTATCAGAATGATGAAGGAAAGCGGTATCGGATATGGTTCTATTAATCACCCCGTTGACAGAGATCCTTGCTGTGGATATACGGGTATTATCGGTGATACCTGCCCTCAATGCGGCAGAGCCGAAACAGATGAAAGCTCAGGCTTTGAACGTATCAGACGCATTACCGGTTACCTTGTTGGTTCGGTAGAACGCTTTAACGATGGTAAACGTGCTGAGGTTAACGACAGAGTTAAACATGACTTAAACAATAATTCAACTGAACAAATCTAAATTATTAAGGGACGGCTCTTTATCAGTCGTCCCCTCTTGATTTTTTATTTATACGAATTAATTGCCTGTGATAGTGTTGTGATTTCTCTCACTGTTGTAAAGTATGACGGCGATACTCTAACTGCACCCTGCGTTTCCGTTCCAAAATGCTGATGTGCCAACGGTGCACAATGCAGTCCTGCTCTGACTGCTATCCCATAACGTGTGTTCAAATAATCTGCAACTGTTTCACTGTCGGTATCCTTTATATTAAACGACAATACTCCTCCGCTAATCTTATTATTAGGACGTGGAGTATACAGTTTTACACGTTTGTTTTCTTGAAGTCTATCGTATAGATTTGATAATAGTTTAATCTCATGTGCGTGTATTTTCTCAGGCGTAATTGCATCCACAAACTCTATTCCTGCTCTTAGCCCCGATATCGCAGGAAGATTTTGTGTGCCGCTCTCAAATCTGTCTGGCATTATTGTTGGCTGTTCCAAAACCGCTGAATTACTGCCGGTTCCACCCTCTATTAACGTACCCAGCTTCTCTCCTTCTGCTGTTATTAACATTCCTACTCCCATTGGAGAATATAATCCCTTATGCCCCGGTAAACAAAGGTAATCTATCCCTATATCGGTCATATTTATAGGTAATACTCCTGCACTCTGAGACGCATCAACAAGTACCTCTATGCCATATTGATGACACATCGCTGTAATTCTCTCTATCGGCAGACGTATTCCCCATACATTCGATACATGATTGCATACAACTAGCTTTGTGTTGTCACGCAGTGCACTGCGAAAAGACGCAAGTGTTTCATCAGAATCATTTATACTTACCCTTACAACCGTATAGCTTATTCCACACTCTGAAAGAGCATACAACGGCCTTACAACCGCATTGTGCTCTATATCCGATACAACTACATGATCTCCCTTATGGAGAAGTCCTTTCAACACTATATTTATTGCATGGGTACAATTCAAAGTAAACACTACATTCTCAGGAGAGTTTGCACCAAAAAACTTCGCCGCTCTACTTCTGCATTTAAATATCTCTTCGCTTGCTCTGATTGACATACTGTGTCCGCTTCTCCCAGGATTTGCACCATACTGCGTTACGGCATCTATCATAGCTTTACGGACTGACGGCGGCTTTGGAAAAGTAGTTGCACTGTTATCTAAATATATCATATCAATCACCCGCTGTTCGTATGCCTGATGATCTGATTATCTCTTTTGCCCTTGTGATATCTCCATTTATATATAAACTGTATCCACAACCGCTTTCAGATCTTAGCTTCGGAGTCCTTACTATCTTCGATCTAATTGATTTTCCTGCAAGCACTTCTTGCGCATGCAATGCCTGTGTTACAGAATTAAACTTTATTGATTTTTTACTTTCCATACAGATCACCTCCTTGTCTAATGATACCGTACTATTATCGGTATCACTATATAATATGTAATATTATCAAAATGTTTCTTGCATTTTTTTTTGAGTAATGCTATAATAATTACACAATTATATTCTAAGGGAGGAATTATTTTGAGTCTATTCGATAATTTTTTATCTATCAAAAAAGATCAGCCTACAGTACAGAACAATCCTGTCGGATCAGTTCCTAATGAAGAACTTCATCGTAAAATCTCTCTCCGCAAAGAAATGGTTCTTGATGAAGTAAAAAGAAAAAACATTACAGCTACTATCGCTAGAGTTGTTTTTGTTTTAGATCATTCAGGCTCTATGATCCCAATGTACAAAGATGGTACAGTTCAGAATGTTCTGGAGAGAATATTCCCTGTTGCTATGTGTTTTGATGACAATTCCGAATTGGAATTCTACTGGTTTGATTCCGAATACAAGGAACTTCCATCAGTTACTACTGCTAATCTCAACGGTTATGTTCAGAATGTTATCCTTTCAAAAAAAGAACACTTCGGTGGTACTTGCTATGCTCCTGTTATGGAACAAATAGTAAAACGTTATGGTATTAAGCAAAAGGCTAATATTCCTACTTTTGTCATCTTTATTACTGACGGCGGTAACTCTGATCGTGCTAACGCTAAGCGTGCTATTATCGAAGCATCTCATTACAATATCTTTTGGAAGTTTATAGGTATTGGCAGTACAAAATTCGATTTCCTTGAAAGTCTTGATACTTTGAAGGGCAGATTTATTGATAATGCTAACTTTATCAGTGTTAACAATCTTAATGAAATAGATGATAAACAGCTTTATGCTTTAATCCTTGAAGAATATGACGAATGGCTTAATCGTTGTAGGATTAACAATATTCCTGTTCAATAAAAATAACCCCCTCTTTGAGGGGGCTTCGTTATTTATTCTGTGAAGGTATTATCTTCACGAATCTCAAAGTCGCTGTATGTCTGTTCTCTTAAATCAACTTTATCTGTAACAGGATACAGGTCAAGTGAGGTGATATTATTATCTGACATGTAGCGGTAACCATCAAAAACTATATTCTCAATGGCACTTCTTACATCCTTCCTGATCGGATGAACAATATCTGAGAATGTTCCGCTCTTCTTCATCCTGCTTGGCATTGCAAGGAAAAGTCCGTCTGTGCCTGTAAGAATTTTCACATCATGGATAACAATCATATCATCCAATGTAATGCTAACTACTCCAACCATACGTTTTCCATTGTTTTCAATGGTTCTGATTCTAACATGTGTTATTAACATATACATCTCTCCTTTTTCATATTTGTAAAAGCTTAGCAGTTAATCCGAATTCAGATTTACTGAATGACACACAATTTTATAAAGACAATATTAAGCTTTCAGAATACTCTTCGGAAAGCTTAAATCAATTAGTTTAGGTTAATTAACTCTTGATAGTTGGTTCTTGTATTAGTATTCTTACCTTTTATATAAAAATCCATTCTCTATATCACTTTTTGTCATTTATGTAACGTAAACATATTCTTTTAATGTAAGGAGCTTTGATGTACATGTTTTACAATTGATATTAATATAACTATTAAGCTTATACTAATATTAATTATACCACATTTTTCTTTTACATCACTGTGAATATATATTTATTTACTTTATATGACAGTATCAGTCATTTTTAAACCATGTTTTCTAAACAATTCAAATAAAAAACACATGTTTTTATATATAAAAATAGTATAAAGTTTATCAATATTTATAATATTATTTCATATTTTTTTCACATTAACACAATACAACATTAACAGTTTAATATATTACTTTATTGCAATTTACTAAAAAACTTTTTTCTTCATTCTAATAATCCATCGCAGCAAGTTGCAGTACATCTTATTGCTACATTTCCTTTTTATACATCGCATAAAAATACGGGATAAGATATAATTCTTATCCCGTTTAATAATCATTTATCTCTGACGATTAAAGTTCCTCAAGTGTAGCCTTAATATCTGTCGGAAGTTCATCCTTAGATGAAGAAATCAAGAGTGTAATTGATGTATTTGCTTCTGCTGCAAGGAAGTTAAGCTTATCTACAAACATCTTGAGTGCATCCCCGTTGCTTCCTGCAATCTTGAATGTGGAGTCAACAAAGATGTCTGTTACATCATAGTTACCTGCACAAATACCGCTAAGCAAACCGTAGAGAGCCTCATAACCTGAAATCTTATATGCATCGGAATCGATTAGGCGTGCCTTATGTGTAAGATCATAGGTAAGCTTTGAACCTTTCTCTACAACTACTACGCAGCCGTCTGAACTATTTACAGCAGCATTAGCCTCGTCGATTAGTCTTTTTGTCTTTCCGGAACCTTTCTTGCCAATAAGTAAAGTTACCATTTTTACCATTCCTTTCAATTTTCATATTGTTATATGTTCGTATTATATAGTATCATCTCAGACACAATTCTTCTATCAACTAAGTCTTGCTTCAAGCGCTGCTTTTGCATCCTCATATCCGGGCTTTCCGAGTAAAGCAAACATATTCTTCTTGTAACTCTCAACTCCGGGTTGATTGAACGGATTTACTCCAAGCAAATAACCGCTGATTGCACATGACTTCTCAAAGAAATATATCAAATAACCAAGTTCTTCTTCTGTCATCTCAGGAACATTGAGCACTATATTCGGAACACCACCGTCATTATGTGCAAGTATTGTTCCCTCAAATGCTTTGCGGTTTACATATGACATACCCTTACCTGACAAGAAGTTGAGCTTATCTACATTATCGGGATCTTCTTCAATCATGATCTCTCTCTTTGGTTTGTCAAAAGATACAACTGTTTCAAAGAGGTTTCTTCTGCCCTCCTGAATATACTGACCCATTGAATGTAGATCTGTAGAGAATGTTACCGATGCTGGGAATATTCCTTTGTTATCCTTTCCCTCACTCTCACCAAAGAGCTGCTTATACCATTCCGACATCATCGTAAATGACGGTTCATAAGAAACCAGTATCTCCGTTGTGTAGCCCTTTGCATAAAGTGCGTTTCTTATTGCAGCATACTTATAACAGTCGTTTGTGTTAATATCAGGATTGTTAAACTCTGCTTGTGCTTTCGCAGCACCTTCCATAAGTGCGTCAATATCTACACCAGATACAGCTATCGGCAATAATCCAACTGCGGTTAGAACTGAGTAACGTCCACCTACATTATCAGGAACAACAAATGTTTCGTAGCCCTCTGTATCTGCCAGATTCTTTAATGTTCCCTTTTTCTTATCTGTTGTGCAGAATATTCTCTCTCTTGCACCTTCTTTTCCATACTTCTCCTCAAGTAACTTTCTGAATAATCTGAAAGCTATTGCAGGCTCTGTTGTGGTACCGGATTTTGATATCATATTAATAGATACATCTCTGCCCTCACATATCTCAAGAAGCTCTGCAAGTGCTGTCGAACTTATACTGTTGCCTGTGTAGTAAATGTCCGGTGTATCTTTCTTCAAAGCATTGTAGTTTGGTGATCTTAAAAACTCTACCGCAGCTCTTGCTCCAAGATACGATCCGCCAATGCCAATTACTACAAACACATCTGTATTTTTCTTGATTCTTTCTGCGGCTGCTTTAATTCTTGCAAACTCCTCTTTATCATAATCTGTCGGGAGTGTGAGCCAACCCAAAAAATCATTACCTGCACCTGTGCCGTTGTGAAGAGCATCATGTGCTATTTTTACACGAGGTGCGATGTATTCAAGCTCCTCTTTGCTCATGAAACCCGATAAGTATTTATCCGTTAAACTTGTGGACATATAATAGTTCCTCCTTATGTACAACTATGATTATATTGTACAATATCCGAAGGTGTATTTCAAGTGATTTTTCACTTTTTTGATAAAAAATTAATAATTTGCTATTTTTAGTTCTGTTTTGTAAATATATCGCATTTTATTTGAAACATAGATGATATATTGTGTAACATTTCACTATTTTTTTAGACACTTTTATTCACGATGATAGAAAAGAACTGAACATCATCTGCAATACTCCTGAAAAATTTATCCTTTCAATATTCTCAAGTGAAATTATCGGGAACTCACCAAGTACTGTTTCTCCGCTTTTATATGTTACTCTTCCTATCTCCTGCCCTTTTGATACCGGAGCTTCTACTTCATCTTTTAGCTTTATCTCCGATAAAATACTATCCTGCATTCCCTTTTCCATTAGGAACTTTCCACTGATATCGGGCTTCACAGCAGCCTTACTCTCCATACCTTTTGTTATGTTTATATATGTTACATTCTTCTCCGGTTCGGGTGGAGTTACTGACGTATAATTTGCAAAACCATAATTTAGAAGAGTCGCTGCATCTGTAAATCTGTCCGCTGTATTCTCTGCTCCAAGTATTACTGCAATCAAATTCATTCCCTCACGCTGTGCTGTTGCTGATATACATGCTCCTGCTTGACTGGTTGTTCCTGTTTTTAATCCTGTTATTCCGTCGTATGTTTTTAGAAGCTTATTTGTATTAACTATCTGCGTCGCACCATCTCTAAGATAGTCAAGCCATATCGAAGTATAATTATACACCTCACTATGTTTCATTAGTTCTCTTGACATTAATGCAACATCGTATGCACTGGTTAAATGTCCTTCTTCATCAAGCCCGTTACAGTTCTTAAAAACCGTATCCTTCATTCCTAACGTTTGTGCTTTCTTGTTCATCTGCTCTACAAAAGCCTTTTCACTTCCGCTTATATACTCTGCCATGGCAACAGCAGCATCGTTTGCAGAAGCTACAACTATCGCTTTTATTAGGTCATTTACACTCATTTGCTCTCCTTCAACAAGCCAGATATCAGACCCTCCCATTGCAGCTGCTGCCGGAGAAGCTGTTACTATTGTATCATAGTTTATTTTCCCTGCATCAATCGCCTCAAATATCAGGCATAAGGTCATTATCTTCGTTATCGAAGCACACGCCCTTACTTCATGACTGTTCTTTTCGTAAAGGACTTTACCCGTTTCATAGTCCATTAATAGTGCTGACGGCGCTGTAACCTCTACCGCTTCTTCTGCATAAGCTGTAACAGGAATGTTTGTAAGCAAAACAACTATTGAAACAAACAGGGCTAAAACCTTTTTTAACATAAATACACCTCCGTTTTTTATTATTTATATGACGGAGGTGTATTTTTCAGACCTATTTTATTGTGTTGTATTGTTATGTAAGCGGTAACTGAGCAGTAAACTCTACTTTACCATCATAACATCGTACTTCTATCTTTCCCTTGTGCGATGTAACTATTGCTTTTGCTATCGATAATCCTAATCCATAATGATTGTCATCGCCCCTTGCAGAATCCACACGATAAAATCTATCAAATATTCTGTCTATATGTTCAGAAGGTATAGGTTTTCCGTCGTTAATGACTGTAAGAACAACTGTTTTCTTTTTCTCTTTTAATGTAAGATCAATTCTTCCGCCAGGTGTACAGTGACTTACAGCATTATCAAGCAGTATCCCTGTAAGCTGTGCTATCCCCTTGCTACTGCCTGTTATCATTATGTTTTCATCAACATCACTCTCAAGTGATAGATTCTTTTCAAATACTATACTCTCAAACGGCAGTATTTCACCCATTACCGTACGACTCATGTTAAACTGCTCAAATTGCTGTACTACTCTCTCTGTTCGTGAAAGTTCAAGTAACTGAGATATAAGAACACTCATTTTTTCGTTCTCGTATATTATATTGCTTAGCCAAATATTATCGCTACCTATCTCACGCTCTAGTAACTCAGCATTAGCACTTATTACTGATACTGGCGTCTTAAGTTCGTGCCCTGCATCGGATATAAACTGCTTTTGTTTAGTATAGTTTTCTTCAAGAGGGGCTACTATTCGGAATGATAAAAATGTCGATAAGATCACTATCACAGCAATACAGACAATGCTGTATGTAAATGTGTTTTTCATCAATGTTCTCATATTGTTTTTTGTAAGTGTATTATCCATGAATACTGTAAGATTATAACTCTCACGCCTTACATTAAGATAAATATAGCTGTCGCTTCGTCCATACTCCAAACCGGAAGTCCTGATTGTTTCTGCAATTTCCAGTATGGCTTCTTCATCTATTACATTTGACTGAGAATTATCTATTTTCAGTACAGTTCCGTCCTTATCGTAGGCTACACTGTAAAAATCTACATGCTTATACAGTTCCTGACGCGGTGGAGGTTCTCCATCTTTATTATGGGGGGGTTGTTCATCTTTATTACGGGGTGTATCATTGGTATGCTTCTTTTCAGGAGACTGCTGCATTTTTTTGTTTTTATCCGACAGAGAATAACTATCAACGTAGCTTTGAAGCATTTCTTTGTTTTGCTCGTTTATTTCAGCATAGCTTGACGCATATATTACTCCTATCAAACTCATAAACAACAATAGCACCGATCCCATTACAAGAAGAATTATTTTTAATCTGGATCGTCTAAACATCATTATACCTCAATTCATAGCCTATTTTTCTTACTGATTTTATCTGCGTTTCTGCACCTATGAATTTTAGTTTTTTTCTTGTAAAGGACATATACACCTCAACATTGTTATACTCTGCTTCGCTATCAAACCCCCACAGTCTTACTGCAAATTGTTCCCTTGTAAGTATCATCCCTTTGTTTGAAATTAGGTATTCTAATATCTTAAACTCCTTTTCGCTTAACCTTACATTCTGACCGGTCGTTTTACAGGTAACTATATATTTATTTGTATCAAGCATTATATCTCCATACGTCATTATTCCGTCTGAACCTTTTGCATTTCGTCTTGTCAATGCGCGTAGCCTTGCAAGCAATTCTTTTGTCATAAACGGTTTTGTAAGGTAATCGTCTGCACCGCTGTCAAGTCCTTTTACTTTATCGTCAAGTTCGCTTTTTGCTGTCAACATTAATATTGGTGTAGTAACTCCCTTTTGTCTGGCCGTAGCGGCTATTTCAAATCCCGATACATTTGGCAGCATGACATCAAGAACTATTACATCATATTCACTGCACTCTATCGCAGTAAGTGCTTCCTCTCCGTCCGCTACCCAATCTACTTTATAATTCTCAAGCCTTAACAACTGCATTAATGCTTGTGCCATTCGCCTTTCGTCCTCTGCAAGTAAAAGCTTCATTTTATCACCCTCTCAATCTGCATCTGTTTCTATATAGCTTTTTCTACATTATAATTATACATTAAAAGCTTAATTTTTTATTTAAAATCTTAGAACATATTATTAATTATTGACTTTTTATTTTGCTAAATATATAATATAAGTTATGTATTTATAGATTTTTTACAGGGTGACTTATTATGAGAACTATTACTATCAACAAGAACGATGCTGAACAGAGACTTGATAAATTTCTTAGTAAACGCTTTAAAACTTTGCCTGCACCTCTTATGTACAAATATATTCGCACAAAGTATATTAAGGTCAACGGTAAAAAGTGCGAAATCTCTACAAGACTGCACGAAGGTGATGTTATCACCTTATACATCAAAGATGAATTTTTTGAAGAACCTCAATACGATACTTATGATTTTCTGAAAGCACCTGTAAATCTTAACATTATTTATGAAGATGAAAACATCTTACTGCTAAATAAGCCCGCAGGTTTGCTTTGTCACCCCGATGAAAACTATCATTTTGATTCGCTTCTTGCAAGGTTACAGCATTATCTTTATGACAAAAATGAATATAATCCAAAAGCTGAAAACTCCTTTGCACCCTCCCTTGCAAACCGCATTGACAGAAATACAGGCGGAATTGTTATTGCTTGCAAAAACGCCGAAGCTTTACGAATACTAAATCAGAAAATTAAGGACAGAGAACTTAAAAAACTTTATCTTTGTGTAGTCCATGGAATCCTGAAAAAAAAGCAGGATACACTTACTGCATACCTTGAAAAGAACGAAACTCAAAACAGAGTTTATGTTTCGTCTAAGCCGTCTAAAAAAAGCAAGACAATTAAAACAAGTTATAAGGTCTTAAAAGAGTTTAATAATATGAGTTTGCTTGAAATCGATCTTCTTACAGGACGCACTCATCAAATCAGAGCACACATGGCTTACATTGGACACCCGCTTGTAGGTGACGGAAAGTACGGAACCAATAAACAAAACAAGATTACTACTCTAAAATGGCAGGCACTTTGTTCTTACAAATTGATTTTTGAGTTCACAACAGACAGCGGAATACTTGAATACCTTAACGGAAGGTCATTCGAAATTAATGATATATGGTTTAGAAAATTCATTAAATACTGATTTAAAATTCTTTTTCTTCATTAATAGAATTAATAAATACACTTAAACACAATTTTGCCCGAAAGAGGTTGCCTACACCGCTTTCGGGCTATAATACTATATTTATCATTTATACAGCGCTACAATTTGCAAGTACCCACTGTTCGGATAATTTCTTCTGCATACCGCTTGTAAAGTTTATCGTCACAATACCTTTTCCTATTTCAATGATTTCCCCTTCTCCTAATGTATCATGCTTTATTCTTGTACCAATGTCAAGTGATAGAATTACTTCTTTCTTATCATCTTTTTTAGGTTCTTGTTTACGCTCTTTTCTCTTTGATCTTACTTCGGGAAACTTTGCCCAGTATTTTATAATCTTTTCATTGGTACTGTCCCATGTATCTACTATCTTGTAATCATTCTCAAATACAAGAATTGCAACTACATGATACACTCCTGCATACGCAAAGATTTTTGTTCCCTCTTGAAACATATCGTGTATCAAATCACAGAATTGTGCGCCTGTCAGTATCTTTCCATTCCTTTTTATTGGTTCAAATTCCTGGAAGCCCTCTTTTCTCAAGAGGGCTTCTATGTTACTGTTATTGTTGATTATTGTTCCTGCGTAATCTTGTGCCTTAGCAAGCTTTTCTACTGCTTCTGCCCAGCTGATTCCAAACACACCTGCAACCGCCCGTACTACACAATCCCCTATAAGATTATCATTCGGATTTTCATTATACACTTTTAAAGTCGCATTATCTTTTGTATTGTTTATTTGCGTTTTGGGTTTTGTTTTTCGCTTCCTTCTTGGCATTATACTGTGATCAAGGCCGTCCTTCCAAGAAATCCACACCTCCTCAACACTGGCTTTATTAACAACATTAAAAGGATATTTCAAAACATATCGTACCTTCTCATTTTCATAAATCGGTACAATTGGTATGTATCGACCATTTTGTTCACTTCGTGATAAGTTCAGTATTACTACCTCTCCGTCACTGAAAATTGAATCAAACAGCTCTATAAGCTCTGATATACTGTAATTTGCCATCGCTCCCGACTGTAAATAGAATCCGCTTCTACTAAGCATTAAATGTATTGCTTTTTTGTTCTGAGGCATCTGACCTAACTCTCCTGATGCTTTTATCAGGAGATCATATGCTTCTGCCCAAGAGATTGATTTTGTCACACACATAGAATGAAGTGCAGATCCTACACCGTCTAACAGCTTATTTTTCGGGTGTCTATTCTCCATATAAAATCTTACATCTATATTTTCAGGCATTCTCTATCTTCCTCGGTAAAATATTTTTATTCTATATTCTACCATTTTCCCATATTGCCGTCAATATCAGTTTATTAATTATCATGAAATATTATATGAATTTATTTACTATCTCTATTATATCATTCAGTATCGGTACTGCTGGAAGTAGTATCAGTAGTTTTCCCACTATCTCTAATTGTGAAGCAACTGACATACTGCCGTTTTCCTTACAAATATTTACCGATATCTGAGTAATGTAGCATATCCCAAGGGATTTTATTAGTATATTTATGTATTCGCTGTTAAGGGTGCTTCTTTCTGTCAGCGACCTTATTGAATTAAATATGACATCTACTGTCGGAAGGTACATTACTATTATCATTACTGCACATGATATCAGCATTAATGATGATGTTTCAGGGCTGTGTTTCCTTAGCCCTATGCTTGTAATTACCGCAAAAACTCCCAAAACACATATTGATACTATATTCATCTTTATAGACCAAAAATCGATTTTAAATCGGTAAACAACGAACTTATCTGTTGAACCACCATCGTAAGAACTATTACCAATCCTGCAAGGGCTGTCAACATAGCTTGGTCATCCCTGCCTGCTTTTGACAACACCTGCGTCAATACAGCTACTATCATTCCTATTGCAGATATTTTAAACAGTAAGTCTATACCCATTTACAAATCCCCTCTTTTATAACAATATTATTGCCAAAACCGCTCCTGAATATACTGATATCGACATCACTATTTTTGATTTTTTTTCATCCTCCAGTATAGCTTCTTCTATCATCCCTTCAATACGATCCACTGCATTATCTATCATGATAATCTGACTTTCACGGTCACTGCTGCCAAGCTGTATGAAAACATTCTCAATATAGTTTCTCTCTCCGGTAAATAGTATGTCTGTTACGTCAGAAAGTTCAACTCCATTTCTAACACTCTCTACAATGCTGTTTCCCTGCTCAAGCAGGCAAGCTATACTTTCTATCATTCCGCCTGCCGTATCTCCCTCATACTCGGAAAACATATCAGATAATCCCGGCATATCATAGCTGAGTTTCCGTTTTACATACAGTAGAAACTCTTTTATTGATTTTAATCTTTCTACATGATTTGAAAGTCTCTGCTTTAAACTTACACCTATCAACACTCCTGATGTCATTATCATTACTGCACCTAATACTTTAATCAGCATACAACTCCTCCTTCGTTACTATCCTGTTTATTTTTGAAGGAGCATTACTGTCAAGAAATATTATCTTTCCAAATGCGTTTGTATCTATAAGCGTTCGTACCGAATTATTGCTTGTCGCACTCTCCGCACTGTCACAGTGCAGTGATGCTATAAGTTTAACTCCGTAATTCAAAGTATATATTACACTTTGCACATCTGTTCCTGTAAGTTCGTCACATATTATATATTCGGGCGACATCGTTCGAATAGCGTCTATTATTGCCTTGCTCTTTGGATATCCGCTATATATATCACACAAACCTATATCATAGCAGTATTCGCCTGCATAGCGTGCCGTTATCTCTCCTCTTTCGTCTGCTATTGTGACCTTCTTCATCATATCAGACGACAAAGTTCGTCCGATATCACGCAATAGAGTTGTTTTTCCCGATGACGGCACTCCGCATATCAAAATTCCTGAGGATATTCCTGTTCTGCTTAAAAGCTCATTACTGCAACCGATAAACTCGTGCGCAATACGAATATTCAGTGACGATATATCCGACACCGCTTTTACCCTGTTGTCACTTATCACGGCTGTTCCGCATATTCCTATCCTGTGCCCTCCGCATACCGTAACAAATCCGTTGTTTATATCTGTCTGGTATTTATATACTGAGTATTCACAAATGCGTGAAAATGCATTTTTTATCTCCCTTGATGAGAACTTTATACACTCATCGTTCAAAAGCGTATGTCTGTCTGCCGGAATTAGCTCTCCGTCTTCTGTTATTATATAAGGAATATTTGAAATATATACTATAACCGGCTTATTACTGCGTATTCGTATTTCGCTTATTAATTCGTCTTTTGTTTTGAGTGCCTTACAAAATCTCTCAGAAAAACTATTAAATACAGGTATCAAGTTTTTATCCATTATTTACTGCACGTCCTTCTTATACTAATTCTTGTTATATAATATGCGGACACACAAAAAATTAGAACAGAGAAAGCTATATTCTCTGTTCCGAAAAAAATATTATTAACCTGTAATCATATTCATTAAGTCCTGTTCCGTGATGATTTGTATTCCAAGGGATTGAGCTTTTGTTAGTTTACTGCCTGCGTCATCTCCTGCAAGTACATAATCTGTCTTTTTTGAAACGCTCGAAGATACTTTCCCTCCGTTATCTTCAATAATCTTCGATGCCTGACTTCGCTTTAACGTTGGCAGCGTTCCTGTTAATACAAAGGTCTTTCCTGTAAATATATTATTCTTCTTTTCCTCAACAGGCTCTGTGAGATTTACTCCCAGTTTCTCAAACTCACAAAACATCTCCTGTGTTTTGGGCAGAGAAAAGTATTCTGCTATATTCTCTGCCATCGCAGAACCTATTCCGTCTATTTCAGTTAGCGTACCTATATCAGCATTTGTAAGCTTTTGTACGGTATTAATATTAGCACAAAGAACTTTTGCAGCTTTTTGCCCCACAAGACGAATCCCCAATCCTGTAATCAAACGGCTTAACGGATTCGTTTTAGACTTTTCTATCGCATTAATTATATTAGTCGCTGACTGTTCTCCCATACGTTCCAACTTGCTTATATCTTCTGCTTTTAGCTTATACAAATCAACAGGGGAATGTACCAGATTTTCATTTCGCAATAATTCCAGCACAGCCGGTCCTAATCCGTCTATATCCATTGCATCTCTTGATACAAAATGAATCAGATTTCGCATTAGTTGTGCCGGACAGGAGGTATTTGTACATCTTACTGCAGAATCTCCCTCTGCACGATACACCGGTGATCCACACGACGGACAAACCTTTGGCATTTCATATGGTACAGTGTTTTCTCCACGTGCCCTTAATCCAACTACTTCGGGTATTATCTCTCCTGCTTTGCGCAATATTACGGTATCTCCTATACGAATATCCTTTTCATTTATAAAATCCTCATTGTGGAGAGTTGCTCTGCCAACTGTCGTTCCTGCAAGGAGAATAGGCTCAAATATTCCTGTCGGTGTGAGTACGCCTGTTCTGCCTACGTTTATTTCTATATCTTTTAGAACTGTATCTTTCTCCTCGGGCGGATACTTATAAGCTTCTGCCCAGCGTGGAAATTTTGCTGTTGAACCAAGTTCTTCTCGTTCGGTGAATGAATCAAGCTTTACTACCGCACCGTCTATTGGAAAATCAAACTCACCGCGCGAATCACCTATACGTTCTATTTCAGTTATTACATCTTCTATATCATCAAAAATATTATAGAAAGGTGCTACTTTAAATCCAAGCTCTGCAAGAAAATCTATTGACTGCTTATGTCCTGTTAATTCTACTCCCTCTATCTGCTGTATATTAAAAACAAAAATATCAAGTTTTCGTTGTGCCGTTATCTTCGAATCTTTCTGTCTTAATGAACCTGCCGCAGCATTACGTGGGTTTTTTGATGGCTTTTCATCGTGTTCCTCCTGATATTTAAGCAGTTCAAGAAAACTCTCGTCTGACATATAGACTTCGCCTCTTACCTCTAAAAAAGGTAGTGGCTTTGATAACCTATGTGGAAGTGATCGTATCGTTTTTAAATTATCCGTTATATCCTCTCCAACCCTTCCGTCACCTCTTGTCGATCCCTTTACAAATACTCCGTTTCTATATTCTGCCGAAACAGAAAGGCCGTCAAATTTGGGCTCTACTACATATTTCGGTGAAACAGAAACCTCTCTTACCTTGCGGTCAAAATCTCTTAGTTCATCATAGGAAAACGAATCGTGCAGGCTCTCCATCGGTACTATATGCTCCACAGGAGAAAACTTCTCTGCCCTCTCTCCTCCCACTCTTTGAGTAGGTGAATCTTCTTTGATTAATACTGGATATTCTGCCTCTATCTGTTCAAGTTCCCTTAAGAGCATATCATACTCATAATCGCTTATCTCAGGCGAATCATTATTGTAATATCTGTCATTATGATAATTTATCTGTTCGGTTAGTTCCTTTACTCTTTTCTTTGCAGACTCAAAATCCATTTTATAATCACCTTTATTATTATTTCTTGTTTACTGCAGAAGTATTCCTCTCCAGGAGATATGTTGACTCCAAATCAGCAAGATGCAGCTTTACCGCAAGCGGATATTTCTCATATGCCTGACTTACAGTATTTCCCGTTGGTCCGTCAAACTCACCCATATGCCAGCGTATTGCCACAGCTTCTGCAGGTTTTAATCTCATAAATCTCTCTATGAGAAAAACAGACTTCTCTCCATGTCCATACGGAAATTTATCCTCTATCGCATAATATGGTACTTTATCCCACTTTCCGGTTTCCTCATTCTTTACATTCCTAGAAGATACTTTGTAAAACTCAGCTTTACATAAATCATGGAGCAGTGCACATATTGCAAAGCTTTCCATGTTATCTTTTTCTTCTTCAAAATGTTTATCTACCATTACATTAAACACACTTATACTATGCATTACCAATCCTTCATGACATGCACAGTGGTATTTTGTACTTGCCGGTGCTGTAAAGAAGTCTGTTTTTTCAAGCCATTCAAGCAACTCCTTAGCACCTTGTCGATGTACATGCTTATTAAACAGTTCTATGAATTCTTCCTTGTAACTCACATTTATCACCTCTATATTTATATAGTATTAGAAGGCACCCTTGCGGATGCCTCCCGTTTTAATGTTATTCGCTTTTTTTGAATTACTCCTCAGCAGGCTTCTCTTCTTCGTTCAGTAAAGCTCTGATTGAGAGAGATACTCTCTTATTCTCTTCTTTGATCTCAGTAATCTTTACCTTTACTACCTGACCAATGCTAAGTTCATCCTGAGGCTTATCGATTCTACGATTTGCAATCTGAGAAATATGGATAAGACCTTTTACTCCAGGAATTATTACTGCAAATGCTCCAAATGAACACATACCATCGATTGTTACATCAATAACATCGCCTACTTTGTAGTTTGTGGTGAACTTTGTCCAAGGATTATCTTCTGCCTTCTTGTATCCAAGAGAAATATTCTGCTTCTCCTCATCAATACCCTTTACATAAACCTCTACTGTATCGCCAACATTTACTACCTCTGATGGGTGCTTGATTCTCTGCCATGAGAGCTCAGAAATATGTATCATGCCATCTACGCCGCCGATATCTACAAATGCACCGTAGCTTGTAAGAGATTTTACTGTTCCTGTATACTTCTTGCCTACCTCTACACTGCTCCAGAAAGCATTTTTAATCTCTTCATTCTTTGCTGCAAGCACTTCACGGATTGATCCAACTGCTCTCTTTCTACCCTGCTGCTTTGTGATTTCAAGAAGCTTGAACTGTACAGTAGTCTTGACGAGATTCTCCAATGGCTTGCCTCTGCCTACACCTGAGTGTGAAGCAGGTATAAATACCTTAATATTGTTACAAACGACAATTACGCCGCCCTTGATAACTTCTGTTACAACACCCTCAAGAACCTCATTATTCTCAAGTGCTTTCTCAAATACATCCCAACCCTTCATAGAGTCAACACGCTTCTTTGAGAGCATGATCATACCTTCCTGATCATTCGTACGCATTATGAGTAACTCAAGCTCATCGCCTACCTTAACAACCTCATTAGGATCTACATTCGGATCATTTGAGAGCTCGTTGATCGGAATATAACCTGTCTGCTTTCTGTCAAGATTTACATAAACAGCGTTTGGTTCGATCTTATCAACTACTCCCATGATTCTGTCGTTAGTGTTCAGACTCTTGAGAGATTCCTCCAACATTTCGCCAAAGTTCTCTTCTGCTACGTTTTCGATTGCCTCACCGGATTTATTATTCATTATATCCAGTCCCTCCTTAATTATACTTGCCGGAGTAGATGCACCGGCAGTAATGCCTATTTTATCGTCCTCCCGAAAAGAAATATGACTTAGCTCATCAGCAGTCTCTATCAGATATGTTCTTTCACATCGTTTTTTGCATATATCATACAGCTTATTTGTATTTGAGCTGTGACGTCCGCCTATCACGATCATTATATCCGACTGAACTGCCAACTCCTCTGTATCTAATTGCCTTTGTGAGGTCGCATTACATATTGTATCAAAAAAAATCGAATTTGTACATAGTTTTTTGAATATTTTTAAAGATTTTTTGAATTCTTTTACATCAAATGTCGTTTGTGCTACCAGACATACCTGTTTATTTTTCAATTCCGGAATTTTATTTGTTAATTCTACCAATTCATCAGAATTTTTGAATGTATATACATCTCCATGACAAAATCCCATTATTCCGATTACTTCCGGATGACTGCTATCACCTGCCACAAGTATAGTATAGCCTTTCTCTGACATTTCTTCAGCTATCTTATGTATCTTTGTAACAAACGGACATGTTGCATCCACAAACTCGATTTTATTTTCATTAATTAAATTATACACTTCTTTTGAAACTCCGTGTGAACGGATTACCAGTGTACTGTCACTTTCTGCTGCTTCAACGGTATCAACTGAAAACACACCTATTTCTTCCAGTTCCTTCACTACACTTTTATTATGAATTATCGGCCCAAGTGTGCGAACTTTTTTCCCTTCTTTAGCAAGTTTCTCTGCTATCTTAACAGCTCTGTCAACTCCAAAACAAAAACCTGCCGTTTTTGCAACTTTTACTTCCATGTGTTTTTCTTTCACTCCTGAAACTCGCTTCTCTGTTTCTCTCTCATCTGAGCAAGTATCTCCATAAATCGCCTTGCAGCTTCTCTATATTCTTTCGTCGTGCCCTCAACTATACCCAGTTCTTCGCATGTTACAGGCTCTCCATATGTTATTTTTGTCTTTTTACGTTTCTTAAGAAATTTTTCGCTTGGAGTTATACAACACGGAATAATCGGGGTATTTGTCTGGTGTGCTATCATAAATGCACCTCCATGACCTCTGCCAAGTTCTCCTGTCTTTGAACGTGTTCCTTCTAAAAATACACCAATACAGTTGCCCTCTTGCAACAACTTCTTTGCATTTTCTATTGCTTTTCCGCCATCCTGTCCTCTGTCAACGGGAAACGCTCCAAGTGACTCTATAAACTTTGCAAAGAGCTTATTCTTAAACAGCTCTTTCTTTGCCATGAACAGTACCATTCTCTTTTGACTGTAATTTATCATTACAGGATCTAAATTACTTACATGATTACTACATACGATTACACTCTCATCTTTTGGTAAACATTTGCCATTCTGTATCTCTGTGGGATATATCACATTAAAAATAAACACACATATTGCTCTCGCTATAGGATAGAAAAATGGTTTCCTTTTCATACTTTTTCCTCAATAATCTCAATTATTTTTTTTACGGAATCTTCGAATGTAAGCTCTGACGTATCTACAATAATACTGTCATCTGAGGGCTTTAGCGGAGCTATTTCTCGATGAGAATCCTGATAATCTCTTTTAATTATCTTATCTAATACATTATTATACTCTATTTTTTCACCTTTTGCAAGTAGTTGCAAGTATCTTCTTTCTGCTCTTTTTTCGGGTGATGCTGTCAAAAATATCTTTACGTCGGCGTTTGGTAGCACTACAGTTCCGATATCTCTGCCATCCATTAGTACGTTCCCGTTTCTTGCTAACTCTCTTTGCAAATCAAGCAAAAACTCTCGTACTATCGGGATTTTTGACACATCTGATGCTTTCAGAGATACCTCCTCTGATCTGATTTTATCGTTTATGTTTTCTCCATTGAGTAGTACGGTCTGGGTATCGTTTTCAAACAAAATCTCAACCTTTGTCATATTCAACAAATTTTTCAGAGAAATTTCGTCATCTGTATTTATACTATGTATTATCGCCGAATACGCTATTGTACGATACAGTGCACCTGTATCTACATGAACAAATCCAAGTCTTTTTGCCGCTTCTGTACATATTGAGCTTTTACCTGCTCCTGATGGTCCGTCTATGGCAACATTAATCATATTTACACCTCGTCATTATTTATTGATTTTCCTGCAAGAAATCCTGTTGAGAACGCTATCTGGAGATTAAACCCACCTGTATATGCGTCAACATCTATCACCTCTCCTGCAAAATACAAACCTCTGCACAATTTTGACTGCATTGTCTTAGGATCTATTTCCTTTACCTTTACTCCTCCTGACGTAACTATCGCCTCTTCAATAGGTCTGAACTTTTTGAATGTAAGTGTAAGTTTTTTTATTACTTTCAACAATGCCGCTCTTTCTGATTTTGTTATCTCACTGCATTTTTTATGCGGATCTATCCCGGACAGCATTACTGATACCGGTATCATTTTCTTTGGTAAAAGATCAACAAGTGAATTTATAAAATCTTTGTTATGGTACTTTTCAAAATCGCTTATTATTCTGCGGTCAAGCTGTTCTGCTGTCAATGCAGGTTTTAAGTCTATTTCAAAACTATATTCACTGCTTTTCTTTATACTCATATGTGAGCTTGCACTTAAAATTATTGGGCCTGATAAGCCGTAATGTGTAAACAGCATTTCGCCAAAATCTGAATATACCTCTTTATTCTTATTATTAAATACTTTGAGGGAAACATTTTTCAGAGACAACCCTTGTAATTCGCCACACCAGGTCTCATTCACTTCTATTGGAATAAGTGACGGTGTGGGTTCTGTAATTGTATGGCCTGCTTGTTTTGCCAGCACATAACCATATCCGTCCGAACCTGTTTGTGGATATGAACACCCTCCACAGCAGATTAATACACTATCGGCGTCATACTTTGTCTTTTCGGTAACAACTCCTGTCACCTTATTTTTTTCTATTATTAAATCGGTAACACTGTCGTTAACTATTCTTATACCATACTTAATTATCTTTCTAAACAGTGCATCAATAATATCCATTGACTTATCGGATACCGGAAAAACTCTGTTTCCTCGTTCGGTCTTTAATGGAACTCCGCAATCTTCAAAAAACTTCATTGTGTCCTGCGGAGAAAACGCTGCAAACGCACTGTACAAAAATCTGCTGTTTGTAGGAATAGAGGACATGAGTGTATCTCTATCACAATTATTTGTAACGTTACATCTGCCCTTACCTGTAATCAGTATCTTTCTGCCAATCTTAGGATTTCTGTCAATGAGAGTAACGCTTAACCCTCTTTTAGCTGCAGTTATTGCCGCCATACATCCTGCCGCTCCTGCACCTACTACTATTATGCTGTTACTGCTCATTACTTCCACTCTCTCCGTTCTTTATATACAGGTCGTATCTGTCCCATATACTCTCAAGTTGCTTGAAGGTTTGTGTTACCTCATCTTTCTTTTGCTCAACTGTTGCAACTATTATTGCATTTATTAAACTAAGAGGTGCTACAAGTGAATCAACTACTGACGCCATATCACTCTTTGCAATAAGAACACAATCTGCTATCTTCGTTACCGGTGATGTCATACTATCTGTTATTGCAATTACATGCGCACCCTGCGATGCCGCAAACGTCATTGCTTCAACAGTCGAAGAAGAGTATCTTGGAAAGCTTATTCCTATCATTACGTCCTGTTTGTCTATTCGGAACAGTTGTTCATACATCTGTGTTTTACTTGTTGTTTCTATTATCTTTACATTTCCAAAAATCAGTTCAAAATAATAACCTAAAAATCTTGCCAGTGCAAAGGAGCTTTTTACTGCAAAAATGTATATCGTTCTCGAATTTACTATTGCATCTACGGCTTTCACAAATGATTCATTATTATTCTCATCCATTGTTTTTTTTATAAGCTTTATATCTTGATTCAACACACTGGACAGTACATCGCCATAGTCTATTCTGTCTGATGCAACGTCTATCCTCTGCACTGATGTAAGCTTATCTCTTATCATTTCCTGCATTGCACGCTGAAGCTCAGGATATCCCTCATACCCTATCTCTGTGGCAAATCTTACTACGGTAGATTCGCTTACACCAACATTCTCTCCAAGTTTTGAGGCTGTCATGTAGGCTGCTTTATCATATCGTGTTGAAATATATGCCGCTATAAGCTTTTGTCCTTTTGAAAGACCGCTGTATGAGCTGTTTATTCTATCAAGTAAATTCTGCACAACTATTCCCCCTTATATGACAAATCAAGTGAATACCTCTGAATGAAGCAGAGATATTCACTCAATACTATGTCTTATTCATCTTCATCAAAGAAAATATCGTCATCGTCTTCATCATCTGCTACTATATGGCCGTCCTCATATGCTACTCTCGGCAGCGGTTCTACTCGTACTGTCTTTTCTGTGGCAAATCCCAGCTTAACAAGCCTTCCATTGACCTTTTCACCGAATATCTGATATATCACAGCAAATACAGGCACTCCCATTAACATTCCCGGAAAACCAAACAAACCTCCTCCAACTAGTACACTGAACATTATCCAGAATCCCGAAATTCCAAGTTGGTTGCCCAGTATCTTCGGCCCGATAAAGTTTCCGTCAAGCTGTTGTATTATTATTACTATTATTCCGAAAATGAGTGCTTGCAACGGATCTATCATCACTAGTAATACTACACCCGGTATTGCACCAATTATTGGTCCAAAGAAAGGTATTATATTCGTTACTCCTACAAACACACTCAGCAGAACTGCATACTCTATTCCCACAATACGCAGTACAATAAAACATAGTAATCCAATTATCGTTGAATCGATAAGTTTTCCGTATAAGAATTTACCAACCTTGTTGTTGCAGATGTCTACTGTGCGAAGAAGTCTGCCAAGAAATTTCTGCGGTACTATCGCATATGTTATTTTTTTTATCTGATTCATCAAGGTTTCCTTATTAGCTAGATAATAAATTGATACTATAACGCTCAGAATAAAATTATAGAATATATTATATACATTCTTTGTAAAATCAAATATGTGTGGGAACAGGTAGTTCGTCAGTCCCTGCATTATTGTATTTATATCAAACAATCCTGTGTTCTCATTTCCCTCACCGGATCCTATATGCTGCTGGATGAATGAGTTGAGATCCTCAAACATCTCTGACATAAACTCATATTCAAATCCAAATTTCGCCGCTACCTTAAACACCCATTCCTGGAATGATACATAATATACCTCAAAATTATCTATTACTCCCTGTATGCTGTTCGTTATCTGAGGTATAATTATACTTAATAACAGCACTATTACTGCAAATAAAATTACATATGTTACTATCAGGGAAAGAGGCTTGCGCAGTTTTACTAAAAACTCATCACCCTTGTTTTTTATTCTTGCAGGTTCTTTGTCCATAAAAACAAACGCTTTGTTCATGAAAAAGACATATGGAATGTTTAATACATAGGCAAGTACAAAGCCTACAACAAAAGGGGTTAGTACCTTAAAGAAATTCTTTAATACTCCAATCAGTATATCAAGTCTCGTAAGGACAAGAACTAATATGCCTGCAAATGCAATCAGCGCTAATATAGATTTGAATGTTCCTTTGGACATCTGCATCCCCCTTTATTGTTAGTTTTAATTTCAATCTTTATAATATACCAAATTTGTCAAAATGTAAAGTATAGATTAGAAATTTTATCAAAATAGTGACATCTGGTTCGATTCGGGTAAATCTCCGAATGCACCTATTCCTCTTAACATCTCTATCACTGTTTTTGACACCTTCGACTTCATCTGTATATCTTCTATTGACAGGAAACTGCCCTCTTTTACCACTTCTACAAGACTTTCCGCAGCAGCCTCTCCCACTCCCGGCATTGATGAATAAGGAAGTCTTAACGCATCTCCCTCTATTACAAACTTCTTTGCCTCTGATTTATATATGTTTATCGGAAGAACCTTTATTCCTCTTGCAAGCATCTCGTTTACTATCTGTAATGTTGCAAGGTCGGTTTTATCTTTTGCTGTTGCAGAATTTCCTTTGTTTATTATATCCCTTATCTTATCTTCTACCGCACTCTTTCCTTTAAGCGCTGATTCTGCATCGAAGCTTTCTCCGCGTACTGTAAAATATGCTGCGTAATAGGCAAGCGGTTTATGTACCTTGTACCAGCCAAGTCGAAGTGTTGATATCATATATGCCGCTGCATGCGCTTTTGGGAACATGTACTTGATCTTCATACAGGAATCTATATACCATTGTGGTACGTCATGATCCTTCATAGCCTGAATATGCTCATCTGTTAAAAGCTTTGTTGCCTTGCCTTTACGAACTATCTCCATGATCTTAAATGCCATTTTGGGTTCAAGCCCCTTGTGTAAAAGATACGTCATAATACTGTCACGGGTACCTATTACTTCAGAAATCGTGCAAGTGCCGTTTTTTATGAGTTCGGCTGCATTTCCAATCCATACATCCGTACCATGTGATAGTCCTGATATCTGCAAAAGGTCTGAGAATGTTTTCGGCTGTGATTCTACAAGCATCTGTCGCACAAAACTTGTGCCCGATTCCGGAAGTGAAAATGTTCCTGTTTGTGAATCAATGTCTTCAGGCTTTATTCCTAGTGCCTTTGTAGATGTAAACAGTGACATTACATCAGGATCACTCATTGATACGTCCATTACACTGATTCCTGTAAATTCCTCTAAATAATGGTATATTGTTGGTACATCATGACCAAGTTCGTCAAGCTTGCATATCGTATCATGTATGGAATGGAAGTCGAAATGTGTAGTTATATTATCAGACTTCTGATCGTTTGCCGGTCTTTGTATCGGACAAAAATCAAATACGCTCATTCCTCTTGGTACTACTACCATTCCTCCTGGATGCTGACCGGTTGTTCTTTTTATTCCAGTACAACCTTGTGCAAGTCTTTGCTCTTCTGCCTTATGCAGAACCTTTCCGTTCTGCTCCGCATATTTCTTTACATAGCCAAACGCTGTCTTATCTGCTACTGTCGCAATAGTTCCGGCTTTGAACACATTCTCTTTTCCAAACAACTGTTCTGTATATCTGTGTGAATGTGACTGGTACTCTCCAGAAAAGTTTAGATCTATATCGGGGACTTTATCACCGTCAAACCCTAAGAATGTTTCAAACGGTATCTCGTGACCGTCACGGTGATACGGAGTACCGCACTTAGGACAATTCTTTGCAGGAAGATCAAATCCTGATCCAACGCTTCCGTCAGTTATAAATTCACTGTTCTTACACTCAGGGTTTGGACAGAGATAATGCGGACAAAGCGGATTTACCTCGGATATACCTGACATCGTTGCTACAAACGATGATCCTACCGATCCTCTCGAACCTACAAGATAACCGTGGGCCTCAGAGTCTGCTACAAGTTTCTGAGCTGTCATATATAGTACTGAAAATCCATGCTTCGTTATTGATCCAAGTTCTCTGTCAAGACGGGCTTTTACTATTTCCGGCAATGGATCTCCGTACATTCTCTTTGCACGTTCCCACGTTATCGTTGTCAACTGTTCCTCTGCACCGTCAATAAACGGAGGAAAGTTTCCGTCGGGTATTGGCTTGATCTGTTCTATCATATTAGCAATTTTGTTTGTGTTTTCAACCACAATCTCGTATGCCTTTTCTTCTCCAAGATATGAAAATTCCTTTAGCATCTCTTTTGTTGTTCGCAGATACAAAGGAGCCTGGTGATCAGCATCGTCAAATCCCTTGCTGGACATAATGATTTTTCTGTACTCGGACATATACGGATCCAAAAAATGAACGTCACATGTAGCTACAACGGGAATACCTAAATCTTCTCCAAGCTTTATCACCGTCTTATTAAAGTTTATTATACCTTCTATCGATTCAACAGTATTGTTTCTTACCATAAACTCGTTGTTTCCAAGAGGTTGTATTTCCAGATAATCATAGAATGAAGCTATCTCTTTTAGTTCTTCGTATGATTTTTCGCCCTTTACTATTGAGTGATACAACTCTCCTATCTCACATGCGCTTCCTATCAATAAGCCTTCTCTGTGACGCATAAGGACAGATTTGGGTATTCTCGGTCTGCGGTAAAAATAATTCAAATGTGCATAAGAAATCAGTTTATATAGATTTTTCAGTCCCGTTAGGTTCTTTACAAGTATTATCTGATGATATGTTTTTAGCTTCTTAAGCTCCTCTGTCGATAACTGAGAACAGTTCTCGCAGATAGCATCTTCTCCCTCAAAAGGTTTACTGTTTTCTTCTGCAGTATCATCTACAAAGTATGCTTCTGTACCGTAGATAACTTTGATATTACCTCCGTTCTTCTGAATATCATTTAACGTATTCATCGCCTCTGGAAAAGCCTGTGCCACTCCATGATCAGTGATCGCTATCGCAGGCATCCCCCATTCATAAGCTCGCTTTATCAGATCTGCTGCCGGTGTGACACCGTCCATATCAGACATATTTGTATGAAGATGCAGTTCACATCTTTTTTTTGCGGCTTTATCTACTACTTTTACCTTCTTCGCAGTAGCAATAGATACTGCATGCATGACTATCTCATTATCATATCGGTCAAACTGCACATCACCTTTTACCACAATAGTTGATCCTGCTTTTAGAATATCAAGCGGTTTGCACTTATCACAACTCTCAATAATCTTTATTGTCATTGAACTTGTATAGTCGGTGATGAGAATGGATATTATGTACTTCTTACCGTCCTTTGTTGTTCGAAAATCCAGACTGAATATATCTCCCCATATCATACAACTTCCGGTTTCTGCGGTAAGTGTATTTATTGGTATTGTGTTTATCTTTGTCAATGCTCTGCCAAATAACGGTTTGGCACTTTTATCTGCTATTACAGGAGTTAACGTTTCGCCCTCTCTTACTTCTATTTCGGGAGCGGATTTCTCTATCTTCTCTTTCCTCTCGTCCGCCGAACGCATTACTTCTTCATGTTTCTCAACTTGTTCCAGTGATTCTTCCCTTGCATTTCGCTCCTCTACCTGCTGCTGCATTTCAATGTATTCTTCACTTTCCGAACTCATTACCGTAATTCCGTCGAACTCTACGTTGTACCTCTTGCCAAACATCTTATATATCGCATCAGATATCAAACGCTCTGCATTTTGTCCATGAATTACGGTTTCTCCACCGTGATAGAGTGTTATTATAAAGCGATTATCCTCAATACGTGCCTCAGCATCATTAAAAGCACGCTTTAATGTAGCATTGTCACGCTTAATATATATTAATATCTCAGAGAAATAGTCCGTTGTGAATAATTCCGGAGGAAATACCGTACATATCCGTACGCTTGTAAGTTCAAGGCTTTTGATCAATTCTCTCTCAAGACTAAGTATATCACTCTGCGTTACAAGATTAGTAAATTTTACAACGATATTCATTGTATCGTTCTGTTTATTAATATTTATACTCATCTCAGAGGGATGGCCAAGACTCAATCTGTCAAGCAATTCTTCTGATGCATAACCTCTGATAGCTTCCATTAGTTTACTCAATATTAACCTTCCCTTTCTTTAACTTTCAATTCATATACACTTATTCTATTATATATCAGAGTTTTTCGATTTCCTCCATAAGCGTATCCAAAAGCTTCTCTTCGGATACCTTGCGTATTATCTCTCCCTTTTTGAAAATAAGCCCAACTCCGTCACCGCCTGCTATTCCTATATCGGCCTCCCTTGCTTCTCCCGGACCATTAACTACACAGCCCATTACTGCTACAGTAATGCTTTTTTTGCAGTTTGCAAGTCGTTTTTGTGCTTCGTTTGCTATAGATATAAGGTCTATCCTTGTTCTTCCGCAAGTCGGACAGGATATAAACTTTACGCCGCTTGTATCAATATCTATCGCTTTCAGAATATCTCTTGCGGCATAAACCTCTTTTAAAGGACTGTCAGTCAAAGATACCCTTATTGTATCACCTATCCCGTGTAATAGCAGTGATCCTATTCCCGCAGACGATTTTATAAGTCCCATTCGCTCTGTACCTGCTTCTGTAACACCTAAGTGTAATGGATAGTCGCATTTTTTGCTTGCAAGCTCATACGCTTTTATCATCGTACCGACTGTTGATGATTTCATTGACAATACTATATCATAAAAATCGAACTTCTCTAATAATGACGCATGAAAAAGGGCGCTTTCACATAATGCTTCTGCAGTAGGTGAACCGTATTTTGCAAGTATGCTTTTCTCCAGTGAACCTGAATTCACTCCTATTCTTATTGGAATATTGCGTGATCTGCATGCTTTTACAACTTCATGAACCCTATCGTCTCCGCCAATATTTCCAGGGTTAATACGCACTTTGTCTATCCCTGCACTTACCGCTTCTATCGCAAGCTTGTAATCAAAATGTATATCTGCTACTATCGGAACCGATACCTCTTTTTTGATTGCTTCAATAAGCTTAATTGCATTCATATCTGGAATAGCTATTCTGATTATCTGACAACCCGCATTTTCAAGTTCTTTTGCCTGCTTTACACTTCCCTCAATGTCGGTTGAGGGAACATTCAGCATGGATTGTATTGTAATCGGAGCACCTCCGCCTATCTCAACATCTCCTGCTTTTACACGAATTTTACTGCTCATATTCTTTCATCTCCTATCATACTAAACCTGTTCCGTTTATTATCTTTATAATATCATTCAGCGTTACAAAACCAATAAACCCAAGTAAAATAAGAAATCCTATCGTGTGTATCGCTCCTTCGTATTTCTGTGGAACGGGTTTCCTTATTATTACCTCAATAACCATGAAAAGAAAACGTCCTCCGTCAAGTGCCGGTAAAGGCAGCACATTTACTATACCCAAGTTTACAGTTATTATCATCATCACATAGAGTATATTGTTTACAGCTTCTCCAAAGCCAGATTTTAAACCAACCTGTGCCGCCTGCTTTACAACTGAAGCCGTTCCGACAGGTCCTGCTATATCGTTCATACCAAATCTGCCTGTTATTAGTCCAGATAGACTTACCCATACCATTCGTACTACCGAAAACGTACTCTTTGCAGACTCGGTTATTAATGTTCCTACATTCTTTTTTATTGGTTCAACAGAAAAATCAAGTGCTACTGTCGGCTCGTCATTCTCTCCAAGGTAAGTATAGAAATCTACATTCTCTACTGTTATCCTGCTTCCGTTTCTGATTATGTCTACATTGGTTCGAAATCTTCGTCTTTCAGGCATATACTCTCTTTCTTCGGGTTTATAGTCTGTTTTTGCAAGCTTATTGACCTCTGCCAATGTAGCATTTGTAATTGTGTCTGCCTCTTCCTTTGTTGTACAAACATTAAGCTTTTCTATCCCTGCATCAAACGCTTTTGTTATTGCTAACAGTTCATCTTCTGTATAATCCTCTTCTTTTAAAGATGTATATTGTCTTAAAAGCGTATAACCGCAATCTTCTTTATATATTGAGAAATCATTTCCATCAACCGTTTTAATATCCATAAGTGCCAGCGCAAAAGATATATCTCTTGAACAGGATATTTTGTAGTCTCCAATCTTTACAAGCGTATCCCCTGCCTGAAGTCCTGATTTAGATGTAAATGCCGCCTGAGCAAAATCCGCTATTGTCGTAGATGAAAAAGCAGATGACTGACACATTAGTATCATCATCATCACAAGACCTAACACAATATTATTAAATGCACCTGCAAGTACAATTATCATTCTCTGCCATACGGGCTTATTAATCAAAGCCCTTTCGTTATCACTTTCTTCGTTTTCTCCCTCCATTGCACAATATCCACCTATCGGTAGAAGACGTATCGAATACTTTGTTTCGCCCTTCTCAAACTGAAATAGTTTTGGTCCCATTCCAATAGCAAATTCGTTCACTTGTACTCCGAACTTTTTTGCTGTTATAAAATGTCCAAATTCATGAATAAATATGATAAGCTCAAATATCAAAATTCCTATCACTATCAAAGCTATTGTAGTAATAATAAAATCAGATCCTTCCATAATGTCTTTTATGTCGTAATAACACCATTCGGAATCATTCCGAACGGTGTTAATGTTTAATACTAATATTTATATCCTGTCATTTTTTATCAGTTCAAGCACGATAAGTATTCGCATATTCTCTTGCCTCAGAGTCTGCCTCAAGTATCTTATCCAAAGAATCAGCTGGCTCAAGCTTGATATCCTGCATAACATTCCACACTATATCACCAATATCTGTAAATGATATTTCACCGCCAAGAAAACGTGCAACCGCCGCTTCATTAGCTCCGTTGACAAGTACAGGGGCTGTTTGACCTATCTCAAGAGCCTTTTTACATGCGCTTATGCATTTAAAGGTACTGTAATCAGGCTCAAAAAACGTTAGTGTACCTATTTTGGTAAGATCCAAAATACCTACATCACATGCTGTTCTGTCAGGATATGTAAGTGCATACTGTATTGGAATTTTCATATCAGGCACTCCCATTTGTGCAATTACTGAGTTATCCTCATACTCTATCATAGAATGAACTATACTCTCACGATGTACTACTACATCAATTCTATCTGCAGGAACATCAAATAACCATCTTGCTTCTATAATCTCCAATCCCTTATTCATCATACTTGCTGAATCAATTGTTATTTTAGCACCCATACTCCAGTTTGGGTGATTTAAGGCTTCTTTCGGTGTGACATTTTTTAACTGTTCATATGTGCGTCCGAAAAATGGTCCGCCAGACGCAGTAAGTATTAGCCTTTTAAGGGATTTTTTGTCTTTGCAGCCTTGCAAACATTGAAAAATTGCAGAATGTTCACTATCCACGGGGTAAATTTTGACATCGTTTTCTTTTGCACTTTTCATTACAAGATTACCGCCTGTTACAAGCGTTTCTTTATTTGCTAATGCAATATTCTTTTTGGCAGAAATCGCAGCTAATGTAGGTCTTAGTCCTATCATTCCTACAACAGATGTAAGCACTGTATCAGCTTCATCTATTACAGCTGCTTCTATCAATCCGTCCATACCGTACGATATCTTTGTATCTGTATCACCGACTGCTATTTTTACCTTATCCGCATACTCTTTTGTTCCTACTACTGCCAATTTAGGTTTATAACGTCTTATCTGATCTTCAAGTAGTTGAATACTGCTATTTGCCGTTATCGCTGCCACACGAATATTCAGCTTTTCGCATACCTCAAGTGCCTGTGTTCCTATTGAACCTGTTGAACCAAGAATAGATACACATTCCGTCATTGCTTATCCCAGCCTTCCTGATACCATCGGCAAAAACATTATCATTATCATCATTACGGGCGACGTAAATATTACACTGTCAAATCGATCAAGCATTCCTCCATGTCCTGGTATTAGCGAACCGTAGTCCTTTATTCCGATACTCCTCTTTATTAGTGAGAAACTGAGATCGCCTACTATTGAGAATACCGATCCTAATAAACCAAATAATCCTAATGAAAAGTAATTTACAACTTCCCCGCCATGAAAGAAAAAGTTCTCAAATATCACTCCCACCAGAAGTGACAGAAATGTTCCTGCTATCACTCCCGACACAGCACCTTCTACCGTCTTTTTGGGACTAATCTTCGGGCATAGCTTTCGCTTACCTAAGGAACTTCCTCCAAAATATGCTCCTGCGTCCGCAAGCCATGGCGTTGCAAGTGCCGTTACTGCGTAAAATATTCCTACTATATTGCTGGATTTGTCAAACACATATATTAATGACCACAGTCCCAACGTACACATAAGCGTTATTATAAATGCGTATGACAAATCTGAGAACACTACTTGTTCATGATTAAATATCATCGATAAAAACAATGCTGTAACATATACAAATGTTAATATCGGCACTACATATTCATAAGAGTAAAATAGGCAAAACATAAAACAAAATGCAATACTTGGAACAGATATCGTAAGCTTTTTATCAAGCTTATTCGATGATAATCCCTCATATACGCACATCGATGCTATCAGTGCAAAACCTATGTCTATCGCTATTCCATAAAAGTTTCCCAGTATCATTACTCCTACTGCTACTGGTATTCCAACTACCGCAGATAATATACGGGTTTTCATTTATTATACACCACCAAATCTCCTGTTGCGTTTTGAGTATTCAAGCAAAGCTCTGTTTAAATCTTTTTCTGTATAATCAGGCCATAGTACATCGTCTATATAGTATTCCGCATAGGCCGACTGCCACAACAGAAAATTTGACGTTCTATGCTCTCCGCTTGGTCGGATTATCAGGTCAGGATCAGGCTGGTTTGCTGTATATAGATATTCTGAAATCAACTTTTCGTCTATTTCAGTTGGCGTTAGTTCTCCTTTTGAGATACGCTCTCCTATCTGCTTCATTGCATAAACCATTTCTGCACGTCCGCCGTAATTCATTGCTAGATTTAATACCATTCCATCTCGTACTGAAGAAAGCTCTTGATTCTCTTTCATTAGTTCCTGTATATCCTCAGGAAACGCTGTGATATCTCCTATAAACCGAAGTATTATCGTATCATCACGAAAATCTCTGAGTGCCTCCTGTAAATACTCCCTGAAATATCTCATTAGAGTGTTTACCTCTTCTTGAGGCCTGTTCCAGTTCTCTGTTGAAAAAGCATATAATGTGAGATATTTTATCCCTATATTACTGCAATAACGGCTTATCTTTCTAAAGGTTGTTGCTCCTGCTTTATGCCCTGCTGTTCTCGGCAATCCACGCTTTTTTGCCCACCTACCGTTGCCGTCCATTATTATACCTAAGTGTTCGGGCAATTTAATTTTTGTAATATCAATATCATCTTTCGACGATACATTTGAAAACAATCCCATGACATTACTCCATCAATGTCAGATTGACATTACTTCCTTCTGCTTAGCCTCACAAAGCTGATCTATCTGCTTTACATATTTATCTGTAAGCTCCTGTACTTTTTTCTCCATCTTCTTTAGATCATCTTCTGTTATATCGCCGTTTTTCTTCATCTTCTTGAAGTCCTCTATTGTATCACGGCGAATGTTTCTGATATGAACCTTTTTTGCCTCTGCCATTTTTGCTACGTCCTTAACAATATCCTTACGTCTGTCCTCTGTGAGCGGCGGGAAAATAAGACGGATCGTTTTACCGTCATTCTGAGGATTAATTCCTATATCGGAAGACTGTATTGCTCTCTCTATTGCTCTGAGTACAGAAGCGTCCCATGGCTGAATTGTCAGTGTTCTTGCCTCTGTAACTGATACAGCAGCTAATGCGTTAATTGCTGTCGGTGCGCCATAATAATCTACCATCACTCTGTCAAGTATATTAGGATTTGCACGGCCTGCTCTGATCTCTCTGTACTCTACCTCAAGATGATCTACTCTTTTGTTCATTCTTTCTTCGCATTTTTTTAGTGTTTCTTTCATTATTAATTCCTCCGTAATTTTATTATGTTAATATATGTAAACCTTTTCTCAGTTAGTAACTACCGTACCCACATTTTCACCGCATACGGCTTTTACAATATTATCAGTATCCTCTACACTGAATACAAGTATCGGCAGCGCATTATCCATACAAAGTGATGCTGCTGTGCTGTCCATTACCTGAAGTCCTCTTTGTAATACCTCTTGGAATGTTATTGTTTCAAACTTTACTGCATCATCGTATTTATGTGGATCTTTGTCGTAAACTCCATCTACCATTGTTGCCTTCAGCATTATATCTGCACCTATTTCAACGGCACGCAAAGCTGCTCCTGTATCGGTTGAGAAGAATGGATTTCCCGTTCCGCAGCCAAACACTACCACTCTGCCCTTGCTGAGATGTCTTTCCGCTTTATCCTTAACATACAATTCAGCTACCTGAGGCATTGCAAGCGCTGTCTGAACTCTTGCCTCTACTCCCATTTGCTGGAGTGTATCAGCAACTCCAAGCGCATTGATTACTGTAGCAAGCATTCCCATGTGATCTGCTCTTGTTCTGTCCATACTGCCGCTTGATCTGCCTCTCCAGAAATTTCCGCCTCCGACTACGATCGCAACTTCTACGCCCATTTCAACAAGCTTTTTTACAGGCTCACAGTATTTTGTTACCGTATCAAAATCTATTCCTGATTTTTGCTCTCCTGCAAGAGCCTCTCCGCTTAGCTTTAAAAGAACTCTTTTATATTTAGGTTCCATTTTAATCAATCCTCCGTTATTATTTCACTGATTCCTCAGATTCTTTTTTTCGCTATTACTACTATTTTACAATAAACTGTCCAATCTGTAAAGGATAAATATTGAATATTTACGTCAGGTTAATAAATTTTTATTATTTGATATCACTTTATATGATCTATCATCTCTGAGAACCAATTTATTATCGCAATATTTAGTATTAATACTATAACAGCTGTTGCAATATATAAAAAAGGGATTTCGACAAAAAATGCTACATTAAAAAAATCAGCCCACAACACTAACACAGATACTAATCCTCCTATCTGTACTACTGTTACAAACAGCTTTATTTTCGTAATTGGTTTGTATATTTTTATAGTCAGTGTTATCCCTGTAATTGCAAGTGATATTACACATAATCCAGATACCTGTTCATCAGTAATATTTAATACAACTGCTAACGATACTATGCATAATACTGTGATTACACTTGTCAATGCAGCAGGCAGAGAATTTCTTACAATACTATGCACAATATTGGTTTTTATTCTTTTGGTATTTTTCAAAAATGACAAAACAAATGAAGGAAACCCTATTGTTAATCCGCTGACCAACGTCATCTGTATAGGTTCCAATGGGTAACGTAAATTCGTTATCATAAATACTAAGGACATTATTACAGAAAAAATTGTCTTTACAAAAAACAGCGATGCACTTCTTTGCAAATTATTTACGCAACGTCTTCCCTCCTTTACAACATCTGCAAGCGACGCAATGTCAGAATCCAAAAGTACAAGTCGTGCTGTATTTCGTGCTGCGGAACTTCCAGAAACAGGTGCTGCAGAACAGTCGCTTTCTTTCAATGCAAGAACATCGTTTACTCCATCACCAACCATTCCAACTCTATGTCCGCTGCCTTTTAGTGCTGATATTATCAATCTTTTCTGTTCCGGTGATACTCTGCCAAATATTTTATTGTTTTCAACTGATTTTTTTATTTCTTCTTCACTCACAACCGACATATCTATACACTGTTTTTCTTCTTTTAATATACCTCTGCACAGTCGCTGAACTGTATTTGGAGAATCTCCTGATATTATTTTAATTTCAACACCCTGTTTTATAAAATATGATAAGGTTTCTTTTATACCGTTTCTCAGTTCTTCTGTAAACTTCACATATCCTATAAGTTTTATATCGTCCGGAATAGCATTATTTTTTATTCCTCTCTCAGATACGGCTAGTGCAATATTTCTATAATTATCATCTGTTTCGGACACAATACTTTTACCGCTAAAAATTATCTCCTTTGCACCCATTATTATTGTTCCGTATTCTTTTGTTGTTATCGCAGACCATTTCCTCTCCGATGTAAACGGTACTCTTGTTTGAACCGTACAGTTTTCATTACTCTTAACATATAAACGTATTGCTTTAATTACATCATTGTTATCCTCTGAACACACTGCGATAATACGCAGTGCTTTTTCAACGTCATTATCGTTAAAACCGCTTGCAGTAACTGTACCTGCTACCTTCATCTTACCCGTTGTTATTGTACCTGTTTTATCAAGACACAGAACATCTATGCGTGCCATAGCTTCTAATGCATATAAGTCTTGTGAAAGCACATTGTTTTTGGATAAACGTATTATTCCAACTGCAAATACCGTAGATGTTAGTAAAATCAAGCCTTCCGGTATCATTCCTATCACTGCTGTTGCTGTTCCAGTCAATGCTTCTTTATATGTGCCGTCCGATAATGTGTATTGATTATAAAACAATAGTCCACCTATCGGTATAATACTAAAAGCTATTATCAATATGATTTTATTGATGAATTGTACAATCTCAGAATTTGGCTGATTCATACACTTTATTTGTTTTAATAGTTTATCAGCATAATTGTCATTTCCTGCCGATACAATTTCACAAACTGCTTTTCCTCCTATAATATAACTTCCTGAATACAGCTTATCTCCTTTGTTCTTTATTATCGGATCTGATTCTCCTGTCAAAAGAGATTCGTTTACCTCACAATTTCCACTAAGTATTTTACAATCATTTGGTATTTGTTCGCCTCTGCCTATACTTATTACATCTCCAAGCACAAGTTCATGTACCGGTACAGACTGTGGTTTTCCGTTACGAATTACATTTATTCTTCCGGTATTTATTATGGTAAGCTTATCAACTGTTTTTTTTGCTCTGATTTCCTGTATTATTCCTATTAACGTATTTGAAATTACTACTATTATAAATAAACAGTTTTTTATAGAACCTGAAATAAACAACAATACTGCTAATACAGCATTTACTACATTGAATACTGTAAATATATTTTCAAACAATATTTTTCCGTAAGATTTTGAACTGTTTTTTTCTTGTTTATTACATTTTCCTGCTTTCCGCATTTTCAAAACTTCTGAACTTTTAAGTCCTGTTATAGTATTCATGATTACCCTTTCTGAAAAATATAGTCAATTTGTTTCATATTATCTCTATTTATCAGCGCTTTGTTCCATTTTCTTTCTGCACTTTACATTTTCCATTTTAAAAGAGCTTTGTAGGATAATAATATTTCTTAGGGAGGTGAGTTTTTGAAAAAGGCAATTAAAGCCGTATGTGTACTGCTTACTGGTATTTGTACCTTCATCTTTACTATGTGTGCTGAAATAAATAACAGATTGCCCGATAATTTCACTGTTTATGAAAATGATTCTTTCTCTATTACTAATTATCATTCCTTATCGTTTGACAATAACTGTGAAAAAGATCTTTGTTTTAACAGAAATTACGGGGCTAATTCTGTGAACGGTAAACTGATGTTAATGAATATTATTCCCGTAAAAGATATAAATCTTCATACTCAGGAGAAAAAATATGTCATTCCATGTGGAAATATTTTCGGCATTAAATTTTACACTAAAGGTGCTGTAATTATTAATTGCTCTGACATTCAGTGTGGTTCAAAAAGTATTAATCCCGGTTCAAATTGTGGCCTCAGAGAGGGCGATACAATTATTAAGATTAACGGTGAAGATGTCCTTTCATGTAAAGATGTTACAACTGCCGTACAGCAAAGCGAAGGTAATCCCATTTCTCTAACCTTTACTCGTGATGGCAATACCGAAAACACCGTCATTACTCCTGTACAAACTACTGATGACAATGAATACAGAATTGGGCTATGGATTAGAGATTCTTGTGCCGGTCTTGGTACCATGACTTTCTATGACCCCGATTCGGGTTGCTTTGCTTCTCTCGGACACGGTATTTGTGACAACGATACTGAAAGTCTGCTCCCTCTTGACAAAGCTGTCATTACTAATGCCAAAATTAGCAGTATAACAAAAGGGTCAGACGGTATTACCGGAAGTATTAACGGATATTTCGCCGATGATACTTCTTTGGGATATGCTTTAATTAATGATGATACGGGGCTTTATGGTGTTCTGAATTCTCCCGCTCAAATGTTTGATCCCGTTGAGATTGCTAACATTCAAGACGTTAAAAAAGGTCATGCACAGATCCTTTGCACACTTGATGACGATGGTGCTAAATATTACGACATTGAAATAACTCATGTTGACTACGATGAAACAAATAAAACGAAAAATTTACAGATTACTGCCACAGATAAAAGATTATTGGCAAAAACAGGCGGTATTATTCAGGGAATGAGTGGAAGCCCTATATTACAAAATGGTAAACTAATAGGTGCTGTTACTCATGTTCTCGTGACAAATTCTTCCAAGGGTTATGGAATTTTTGCTCAAAATATGTATACTGAAATGGAAAACTGTTCTATGGAGGAAAGCTTTATTACAGTATTGTAACCAGCAGTAACAAAATTGTTGTAAAATAACTATTGCCATTTTTACCAATTTATGGTATTATGTGTACAACAAGCCAATTAATGGTAAATGGAGGTTACAAAAAATGGAAAATAAAATTAAGCTGCTTATTTCGGAAGAAAGCACTGCTTTTTCCGCAGACGAAATCACCTGCTTCAACTCTTACGGTATCGATGTAAGCTTTTGCCGTAAGGACGGAATACTTGTTATGGAGCAGATCAAGGAACTTAACCCTGATGTTGTTATTATTGATATGTTTATGTCCCGCGCCGACGCTGTCGGTGTACTCAAGAGCTTTGACAAAGATATGTCAGAATCTAACCCTATCTTTATCGTCGCATCATCATTTGACAGTGATGTTCTTCAGAAGGAAATTGCTTCCTGCGGTGGTTCTTACTTTGTAATAAAGCCATACAATGTTAGCACTATGGCAATTAGCATTTCCGAATTATGCAAGGTTAAAAAAGTAAAATCAAAAAAGCTTATTGCATCTGAGCCTGTATCATCAGTAAACCTTGAGGTCAGCGTAACGCAGATTCTTCATCAAATCGGTGTTCCTGCACACATCAAGGGATACCATTATCTGCGCGACTCTATCATTATGGCAATAGAAACACCTGAGATTATCAATGCTGTTACAAAGTGCCTTTACCCTTCCGTTGCTAAAAAATACAACACCACTTCCTCAAGAGTTGAACGTGCTATTCGTCATGCTATTGAAGTTGCTTGGGACAGGGGTGATGTTGATATTCTCAACTCCTACTTCGGTTATACGATCCACACCGGAAGAGGTAAACCTACTAACAGTGAATTTATAGCTATGATTTCCGATAAGCTTAGATTGCAGCTCAAAACTACTGCATAAATATTTAGCCGACTAATGTGTTATCGCATTAGTCGGCTTTTTTAATTATTATTTCCTCTCCCACTTGTTGCACAGATCGTTAATTTGATCGGCAAATTTTGCAAGATCCTTATTTGCAAGTCCCTTATTCTGTTCGATAACCTCAAGTAGTCTTTTTCCTGCTTGTACCAATCTGTCATATACAGCTTTTGCTTTCTTATTTACCTTAGTCTTTAGTTTAACTGTATTGCCGTGAGTTATACATTTGAATTCAGTTAATTCGTATGACGCTCCAGTATATGGTGCTGCAGCGGGAAATGACAGCTTTCTTACGATAGTTTGTGCAAAATCATCACATACCGTATCACCGCCATGATTTACAAATACCATCTCCGGTCTGTTCTGAAGATTACCCAGCCAATCAAGCAACATTTTCATGTCTGCATGACCGCTTATTCCGTCCATCAAAGCTATTCTTGCATTTACTGATATTTCTTCTCCGAACAGCTTTACTCTCTTTGCACCGTCTATTATCGTTCTGCCAAGTGTTCCCTCTGCCTGATATCCTACAAATAAGATTGTCGATTCCGATCTCCACAGATTGTGTTTTAAATGGTGTCTGATTCTTCCTGCCTCACACATTCCGCTGGCCGATAGTATTACCTTTGGTGTTGGATCGTTATTTATTGCTATTGAATCGTCACTTGTTATCGCAAGATTGAGATTCGGAAATTTTATCGGATCAACACCTGATTTCAATAATGCAAGCGTTTCACTGTCACAATAATCATACATATCCTCACTGTATATCTCTGTTGCCTCAACAGCTAATGGACTATCTATCCATACCGGAAAGTTTCCGAATTTTTTTAGATATCCGCTGTCCTTTATCTCTCGTATCAAATACAGCATTTCCTGTGTTCTTCCTACTGCAAATGAAGGTATTATCACATTTCCGCCTTTTTCGAAAGTTTCATAGATTATGGTTGCAAGCTGGCTTGCGTAGTCTGCTCTTGCTCCATGTAGTCTGTTGCCGTATGTTGATTCTACCACTACATAATCAGCATACTCCGGTTTAGTTGGATTCTTTATCAGCGGTCTGTCAATATTTCCAACATCTCCCGAAAACAATATTACTTTTTTTGTATCGCCCTCTGCTATCGTTATCTCTATTGATGCAGAACCTAACAGATGACCTGCGTCAATAAATCTTGCGGTGATATTTTCTGATATATTTATGTGTTTTTCATACCTGCACGGATGAAACAGTTTAAGACAGTTTTCTGCGTCTGTGGTAGTGTACATTGGGGTATATTCTATTCCACCCGAACGCTTTGATTTTCTGTTCTTCCACTCTGCTTCCATTTCCTGAATATGTGCGGAGTCCTCTAACATTATCCGACATAATCGTGTTGTGGCAAATGTCGTATAGATACTTCCGCAAAATCCTTGCTTTGACAACAGAGGAAGCTTTCCTGAATGGTCTATATGTGCATGTGTTAGAAGTACAAAATCTATGTCCGACGGTAATATCGGTAATTCGCAATTTTCATATATATCAGGTCCCTGTTCCATTCCGCAGTCAACAAGGAACTTTACGTTCCCTGTCTCAATAAGTGTACATGAACCTGTAACTTCGTGTGCAGCTCCTAGAAATGTTATTTTCATTATAATATCACTCCTAAATTAATGTTTTTACCAGCCCAATAGCATATCTCTGAATTCTCAGTGCATCTGACGCTGTTACTTTACCGTTTCTATCTACATCTAACGCTGCTATGATATCTGCTGAAACATTTTTCCACAAGCCTATTGAATAACGAAGTACATTTAGCGAATCCTTTGCTGTTATTCTTCCGTCTCCGTTAGAGTCACCCACCATAACAGTTTTTTCTTTTTCTTTTACCGTTACAGTAAATACCGAACTTAATGCGGCATATACTACCGTTACATTCACTGTTCCTGCTTTACTGCTGTCAAAACCTGTTATCTCAACTTGATCTGTTACCTCTTTCTGTGTATTATTGTTGTAATTCGCATATACTATCATTCCGGTTGTATCCAAGTTGTCACCTGTTTGATACTCTGTCTTTGAAGGCGGAGTTACATTTAATGATATTGCCTCTACTGCCAATACTTCTACCGTAAAACTTGATTCAAATTCACCGAATTTTACCACTACTGTTTTTGTTCCGGGCGTTGTACTGTCAAAACCTGTGATCTGTACCTGATCTTTTACGTCTTTCTGTTTTCCTCCACTGTAATATGCTATTACTGACATTGAGAATTCATCTAACTGCTCACCTATTACATACTCTTTCTTACTGGGTGGTACAACCTGTATATTCTGAAGCGTTCTCTCTGTTACTGTTATCTCAAAAGATGTTTGCATTCCTTCGTATTCTATTATTACTTCCTTAGTACCGGGCGTACTCATATCAGGATTAATTATTTGAGCTTTATTTGTTATATACGTTATGTTTCCGTTACTCATTGTTGCTACTACCGATAAGCCGGTATATATTAACACTTCATCTGTAAGATAATCACGCTTTGTAGGGTAGCCTTGAAGTTGTATACCCACTAAAGTTACTTCGGCAACGGTTATCTCAAATGATGCTGTTAACCCATTATATTCTATGCTCACTGTCTTAGTACCTAATGTACTCATATCGGGTTCTGTAATTACCGCTTCTGATGTTATATCCTTTGTTGCCCCGTTATCGTATTTTACTGTTACTACCAACCCTGTCGTGTCAAGTTTATCTCCTATACCATACTCTGTCTTTGCTGGATAACTTGTCACTCCAACCGAACTTAATACAGCTTCTGTTACATTTATTTCAAATACAGTCGATTGATCGCCGTATGTTAATGTGATCTGCTTTGTACCCGCTGTTGTCATATCCGGTTCTGAGATTATTATGATTTCTGTTACGTCTCTTGTGCTGCCGTCACTATATGATGCAGTTACCGTCAATCCGTCTTTCACAAATATATCTCCTGTTGTATAGCTTAGCTTCTCAGGATAGCTTGACACCGTTAGTCCCGTCAATGAAATCTCAAGTACGTTTATGCTAATTTCCGTACTCTTATCTGAGAACGTTACTGTTATTTGTTTTGTGCCCGCCGTTGACATATCTGGCTGCGAATAAGTCACACTGTCACTTACATCTATTGTACTTCCGTCACTAAATGTTGCCGTAACCTTCATTCCGTCTGAGATGAAATCTTCTCCCAGATAATACTCTGTCTTTTCAGGTGGCTGTACAACTGTTATAGAGGTTAGTTCTGCGGCAATAACATATACTTTATATGTAGTACTTAGTCCGTCATATGACAATAATACATCATATGAACCCGCTGTATTCATGTCAGGCTGGAAAATCGTTACGCTGTCTGTTACGTCTTTTGTACTGCCGTCTGAATATACTGCTGTCACAATTATTCCTTCGGAAGTAAAATCTTCTCCAACATTGAAGTATGTTTTGTCGGGTTCATGTGCAACAGATATACTTATTGTCTTTATCATACTGTCGGTTATACTAATACTATAATCCGCTGTCTTTCCGCCGTATGAAACTGTAACAGGTCTTGTTCCGGGCAGTGTCATATCGGGTTGTGATACCGTTACAGAACTTGTAACATCTGAGCTTGTCCCGTCACTGAAATTCGCTGTAACAACTATTCCGCTGTATGTAAACTCATCCCCGACATTATACTCAAGCTTGTCGGGAAGCTTTGTTATTACGATTTCTGTAACATTAACATCTAAAGCCTCTATATTAAATGACGCTTTAACATCTCCAAATGTTACTATTATCTCTTTCGTTCCCGAAACATTCATATCAGGCTGTGAGTAACTTACACTATTTGTTACATCTCTTGAACTTCCGTCATTGAATGTTGCTGTTACAATTATTCCGCTTGGATCAAAAGTATCTCCTACAAAATATGTAAGCTTGGTCGGATACTGTGTTATCGTCAATCCTGTTGCTACTGCTTCTGTTACATTAATATATATATCTGCACTCTGTCCTGCAAAATATACTTCTACTGCCTTTTTTCCTGCTGTACTCATATCCGGCTGTGAACATACTGCTTCTGATGATACGTCCTTTGATGCACCGTCACTGTATGTTGCCATTACTGTCATTCCGTTTGAACTAAAGGTTTCACCTGTATAATAATCAAGCTTATCGGGCATCTTTGTGACTTTTATTTCTGTTAGTGTTGCAGATTTTACATTTATTACAAAGCTTGTGGTTACTCCGTTATATGATACCGTAACCTCTTTTATGCCCTCTGAGGTCATATCCGGTGCTGAGTATGTAACACTGTTTGTAACGTCTTTTCTTGTACCGTTGTTAAACGAAGCCGAAATTGCAATTCCGTTTGTTGTAAAACTTTCACCGATGTAATACTCTACCTTAGTTGGCAGCACACTGATGTTTAATGCTGTGGGAATTATTTCTGATACTGTAATCTTATACTGTGCACTCTGTCCTCCGAAGTGTACCGTTACATTCTTTTCTCCCGCTGTTGTCATATCCGGCGGTGTACAAGTTATACTCAATGATACATTTCGTGTGGTAGAATTGCTGAACATAGCTATTACGTCTATTCCGGTATTGTCTAATTCTTCTCCTACATAATATTCAAATTTGTTCGGGACTTTATTTATCGTAAGAGATACTGCTGTTACCTCTTTTATCGTAATGTTAAATGTTACTGTTTGTCCGCCGAAAGAGGCTGTTACTGCTTTTGTTCCTGCCGTAGTCATATCGGGTGCAGAAACTGTTGCTTGGGCTGTTACATCCTTAGTAGCTCCGTTGTTATAAGAAGCTGTGACTTTCATACCTGCTGTGTTTAATGCTTCGCCTGTAAAATATGATGTTTTTGTCGG
>ONAH01000116.1 GCA_900315715.1 uncultured Eubacteriales bacterium | reverse complement strand
TCTTTAGACTGAACAGCGACTTTCAGTCGCAACAAAAAGGGCTTTAGCCCTCAAACCTACCGACTTTAGTCGGTAGTGTTTAAGTCGTGAGAATATTCAATAACTGCTCTATGTATTCAAACATAGTAATGAAACCTAAAGAAAAAGAAGACTTTCAATGTGATGGATACTTTGTCAATAAAAACACAGGAGAAAAAATAGGTTACGATTGGGAAATGAGAGACAGGTATTTCGAAAACGGTAATTTTAAGTTTGCTACTTTAGGACAGTATGAAAGAAAAATCAGTAAAGATGATATTGAAATATCTTTACAAGCTGACTCAACACAAACAGCAGTAGCTGTTGCTTGGCATAATGATTTTAAGAGTAATAATGTGCTAAATCGTAGCCTTAGTACTGATACAGAGTACAAACAACAAGGACAAACAAGAGAAACATCAAAGTTTTGGATAATAATGTACGAAGATGTTGCTATACTAAAAAAAATCTTACATTATGCTTTTGAAACAGGTAATCGTTCATATGACAATACAAATCCAAAATAATATGTGATTTCATGTTTATATTTAGCTAAACAAAACCAGCACTAAGCAAAGAAGAAATTCAAAGCTTAGTGCTGTGTTATATAATCAAATAATAATTCAAAGCGTTCACAACTCTGGTGACTGAAATCCTGCTTTGAGTTGAGCTATAAGTACTGACGAAGGTACACTCATTTCTGACTCTACCCATTTTATTAGCATACTGTGCATTCCACCTACACTGTATGCCAAAAGATATGGTAGCAGCTCATTAAAGGCCTCTGCTTTCTCTGAAGTGCGAACAAGAATAAATATTTTTTCAGAGTTTCGATATACATATTCAAACATAATGGGCATTAGATCATTCTTACTCAGTAGAAGTAGTATTTCTTTTCGGCTTTCCCAAAAATCAAAATATACCTGTACAAGATCCCAGTAGTGTTTGATACCACGTTCTTTAATCTCCGAGAAAAAATCAAAGAACAAGGTGTCAAATAATTGTTTTAGCACATCATTTTTATCATTAAAAAGGCGATAGAATGTTTTTCTTGACAGATTCGCTTCCTGTGCAAGCTGAGTTACGGTTATCTCTATGTACTTATATACCTTCATCAAGCTAAAGAGAGCCATGGCAAATTGTTGTTTTGATCTTTCTGCTATACGTCCGTTTGTTCTGTTCATTTTAACCTCCGTTACATACCACATCAAAGTGTGACATATTAAATAATTATAGTTGACTATTTATTAAGTATATTATATAATAAACTCATAAAAGTTTCAAGTGTGACATATTACAAATTTTTAAAGGAGTTGTTTATGTTATGAAAAAAGTAATATACTGCTTTAGTGGTACTGGAAACAGTTTAAATGCTGCAAGGATCATTGCTAAAGAGATTGGTGGAGCCAGCATTGTTTCCGTAAAGAAAAACACTGTAAGCCAACACGCTGCTGATGCTGATGTAATTGGTTTCATATGTCCAGTATATGAATGGGATATTCCTGAGACTATGAAAGAATTTGCTGAACGTTTGACAATTAACAAAAATGCGTATATTTTTATGGTAGCAACATATATCTGTGTACATGGAAGGTGTTTTGAGACAATTGACAAAATACTCACACAAAAGGGCACACGATTGCATTATGGTAAGCCTTTACGTTGCGTGGCAAGCCAGTGTGTTGCATATGAACCGTTTCCGTCTCCACGCTTTATGGTGCCGTATTCCGATCGCCATTCTCAGAAGATAGGCAAGCAAATAGCAGAAGGCAAGCATAACAAATATCCGAAAATGTCACCCATCACTCGAAAGTTTTATGGAAAAATGATGACACCGTTGTATAGGTTGCAATGCTTGTGTAGTATATTGTCCTTCAAAGGCTATTATGTTTGAAACACCTGAGGCTTATAGAAATCTTGATAATGCCGTATCGCGTCATTTAGGTCTACCTGACAGTAGGACAAGGTATCATAATCCTCATATTTCGGTAAAAGATATTCTTTCTTCAGGAGAGGAAATAGTGTCTGACATTTGATTGCATTATTCTTAACGAACAAAAGAAAAGATAGTGATAACGGATTTTTAAAAATGTAAAGTTGCATACAGGGCGTATTCACTTAGCCTTGTGTGCAACTTTGTTTAAATATTATAACGATGTGTAGGCATCTATATAATAAATTATTCTTTTCATAGTAGGGGAGGATACTTATGGTTGTGTATTAGTTTTAGATATTTTTACCGTTTCAAAATACAAAAGAAATTTCAATTCAATTTACTTTATTAAATTGAAAAAATATATTTAAAAGTATTGACATCTTAATCATAATGTGTTATTATC
>ONAH01000109.1 GCA_900315715.1 uncultured Eubacteriales bacterium | reverse complement strand
TTGTGTTTGCCCTCCCGAAGAGTGCTTATCTATAATATCAAACTTTTTTACTTTTGTCAACACCTTTTTTGAAATTTTTTAAATTATTTTTTAAAGCTTCGATCTCATCTTTGTAATGACTTGATCGAAGCTCTTTTTTCTCCATTATTCTGCTGTCTTTCTGTGGATTATTGCTTGTTTTGATTTATATAAAACGTTTCTCCACTTTTGTCGTATTCTGTTTCGAACGTTGGAATCTGCTGTACATTTACATCATAATTATATTGTTTATCCATATCAATAGTCCCTATTCCATCTCCTTGGTTATATATATATTCTCTTCTTTTGTTCAGTACTATTTTTTCAGTCATGATCTGTCTCATTTGTGGAATTCCAAAAAGTAACGCCGCAAGCGGAAATAACATTGCTACAATCAGTGGCTCAATATAATCAGACTCTTTTCCCTCTTTTATAAAGCTTTCGGGATAACTCGGATTTACATATATCTTTACTTGTGAGGCTATACTCTCCTTTTTATTTGGTTTATACGTTCCTGTATAATAATGTCCTCCGTAATAATATGAATAATATGACGTATAATTATTCACTGTATAGCTGTGTCTTGTATCCTCATCATATCTCACTTCTTTTTTTACAGTACTATCCGTTACTGTCGCTGTAACCACATCGTAATCCTTAAGATTAATTTTATAACTTATCAAACCTACTGAATATTTTAAAAAAAAGAATAACCACACCGCTATCAGTATCTTTCCCAGAGCTTCTCCCGACGCTCCACCTTTTTTTGATCTACATCTTTCCTCAATTTTCATATCAGCTTTCCTCCGTTTACAAAGACAGCGACAGTACCTCTCTGCACTGCCGCTTTTTTATTAGTCAAATGAGTTTTTACTCGTCTACTTCTACCTCTTCATAGATATACTGATTACCATCTTCGTCTTCATACACATACTCATACGAATTCTTGCCCTTACCCTTTGCGGAAAGACGCTTACTGGTTTTATGCTCTTCTTCTGTATCACGTGCAGTCTTTTGTGTAAAATACCATTGCAATGCAAAGTATAACATATATGCTGTAAGCATTAGTGTAACGTGTACAAACGGAATCTCGGAATGACGAAATGCATAAACAACACTCCAACCTGCAACAAAAGCCATAGCGTATAACCATGAGTATTTAATTGCCTTGAGAGTTACTTTCATTTCCATTTCATCGGAACTTCTGAATCCTAATTTTCTGATATACTTGTTCATAAGCTTTTGCCCCTCTCAGATAAAAATCCTTATACTAATATTATATCAAACATTTTCAAAAATTCAAGAGAAATTTTGAATTTTTTATATCTATTTTATAATAAAATTTGCTGATTTTGTGCCTGATATAACCTGATTTTATCCGTTAGTCAACATTTATGTTTATTTGTGTGTCTTTGGTAAATTTCCTTCTCTCCGCCGTTTTTTTATATTATCTATACAGACAATCCTCATACGGTGCTATTATCTTTTCTATCTTATCAATTATGTATGTACAATCTGCTCCCACTGTATTAAACATAGTTTCGGTAAGTATTCCAAAACAAACAAGTGAAAAACATAGCGGAATTGCAAACCCGTTCAGACTGCCGCTTGTTGATAGTACTGTTTCATCAAATATCGTTCCAAACCTTACACTATTCCCCACTACTCCCGAATGTGCTCTATAACATGATAGTACATACAGTATCTTTAGGTTTTCAAGAGTAACCTCATTTTGTATTGCACTGAAACTTCTGCTTTTTATAACGTCGCCTATCCACCAGTAATCATGAAGATAGTTTCCCTGCTTATTATACGACAAGTATTCCTGATATTTCTCTTTAAGTTTATTATGCTCTTTTCTTGCCTCTACTTTTAGCCTTTGTGCCTCTTGCCTTTCCTCCTCATTCTGAGAATACTCCAGCAAATAGTTATAATACTTTATTCTGTCTCGTGATACTTTGACAGCATAGTCGTCTATATATCGTTCAAGCAGTCCTTCGCAGTTCTTGTTTTTATACAAAAACTGCATTACTACCATTGATTCATAAAGTATGCGGCTTAATGCCATCGCACCCTCCGGATACCCATGATACAAAAGTGTGAGTATCTCTTTAGTGGTAATTATCGCCTTTGAATATGATTCGCTTAGCACCTTTGTAAAGAGATCATGCGACCTTGTATCTTCCGTATCATGTACAAGCCTCTCACACTCTCTTACTGCCTCTGCAGCTTCATCATAATGCCAGCTTTTCGCACTTTTTTCCAGTTCTTGCGTTGAAAAATCCATGCTACCACCTCATCTCTGTATATCCTATTCTCAAAAAACTTCTCTTTTATTATACAACTGACGGAACATTAAAAACAGAATTTTTACATAAAAATACTACACAAAGATTTCACTTTTGTTTTGGTTATTTTTCAATAACCCCTCTTACAATATCTTTACTCCAAACTCCTTACCGCATTTCGGGCAATCAATAGTATGTTTTCCTTTTTTTGCGGGTACTCTAATATATGAACTGCAATTCTTACATTTATAATATCTATGTGTTTTGTACTCCTTAACACGCTGATACTGTATCTTTAAAAACTCTTTGCTTTTTTCTTTGAACTCCATATACTTTCTGTTCTCAGTAATTCTTTTGACTTCATTTGTCGAAAACAATCGTAATACTACTAATACGATCAAAGCAGGAGACAGAACACGAATTATCAAACTCCTGATAAATAGATTTAAAAATCCTATTACCAAACATACAATAATCATATCCTTATTGAGCGTATCGAACACTCCGTACCTGCCTGTCATCAGCTTATCGTATTTCTCTTTGATTTCATTAAATTTCTCTAACATTGTTATTCCTCCTTTATTATATAGCGAAATCGCCGACAGTTCTATTCTGCTGTCGGCGAAATAATTATCTGTTGTCCATCGGAATATACGAACGTTCGGGCATAATCCTCATATACGCAGGACGAATTATTTTTCCTGCGTTTATAAGCTCCTCTATGCGGTGCGCACTCCAGCCTGAAATTCTTGCAATCGCAAAAAGCGGTGTATATAAATCCGGCGGAAGATCAAGCATTGAATACACAAACCCACTGTAAAAATCTATATTCGCACTTACTCCCTTATATATATTCCTTTCCCTTCCTATAACAACAGGTGCAAGCTTTTCTACGTTTTCGTAGAGTGCATATTCCTCCATCATTCCCTTCTCCTGAGCCAGCTTCTCAACAAACTGTCTGAATATTCTTGCTCTTGGATCGGAAATTGAGTAAACAGCATGGCCCATACCATAAATAAGTCCTGACCTGTCAAACGCTTCTTTGTGAAGTATCTTCTCAAGATATGCAGAAACCTCTTCCTCATCACGCCAATCTTTTATTGCGCTTTTCATTTCTTCAAACATTCCGCATACCTTAACATTTGCGCCGCCGTGTTTCGGTCCTTTCAACGAACATAGAGCCGCCGCAATAGCCGAATATGTATCTGTACCGGAGCTTGTAACAACATGTGTAGTAAATGTTGAGTTATTACCGCCGCCATGCTCTGCATGAAGTACAAGTGCAATATCAAGTACCTTTGCTTCAAGCTCTGTATATTTCTTACCCGGTCGAAGCATCAAAAGAATATTCTCTGCAGTTGACTTCTCGGGATCCGGGTGATAAATAAACAAATTATGATTATTTACATAGTTATACGCATGATAAGCATATACCGAAATCATCGGAAACTCCGCTATGAGTTGGAGTGACTGACGAAGAACGTTCTCAATTGAAATATCATTCGCTAAATTATCATACGAATGAAGTGTCAGCACACTTTTTGCAAGTGCATTCATCATATCGGAGTTTGGAGCTTTCATTATTACATCTCTTACGAATGTATCCGGCAAAGCTCTGTAAACAGACAGTATTCCTTTGAATTCCTCCAACTGTTCTTTTGTCGGCAGGTTTCCGAATAGCAACAGATATGTTACCTCCTCAAACCCAAAATTGGAATCCGCAGGAAATCCCGCTATTATATCCTCAACGTTATATCCTCTGTAAAACAGTTTACCATCGCACGGAACTGTCTTGCCGTCTACTATTTTGTTTTGTCTTATTTCAGATATTTCTGTAAGACCTGTCAGCACACCTTTACCGTCCAGATCTCGCAATCCTCTTTTGACGTTATACTTTGTGTAAAGGGCAGGATCAAAATTTGTATTTTCCATACAGATTTCGGCATATTTTTTTATTTCAGGTATCAAATCACCCTGTATTTTTTCAATAAATCTGATTCCGTCCGCCAATGTAAACACTTCCTTCGTCATATATTAATTCTATTATACATCTTAGCTAATTATAAATCAAGCTTTGTTCTTTGATTTACTGAGTGCGTCCTCGAAGCTTATTCTCAGTTCGTCTGCAAGAGTTATCAACTGAGTTATCTTTTCCTCTCCCATACTTTCCGTAACCTCATTAAATACACGACATACATTTTCACATTCTTGAAGATATACTTTTCGTCCTTCTTCAGTAAGTTTTACTCCTGTATTTCGTCTGTTCTGAATATCGACACAGCGTTCCGCATAGCCTTTGTTCTCAAGAGAGGTAATTGTTCTTGAAATTGCAGGCGAAGATACATGCAGACTTTCTGCAATACTTGATACTCTTCCGGTGTTCTTCTTATTATATTCCGACATTTTTTCTACTGCAATCATTACAAAGAATTCTGACTGTGAAACACTGTCAAGCACAGGAGAAAAATTAAGCAACGTCAGCGAATGAAAAGTATTAATGATCGTAACTTTTTGATCTAATGTCAACATATCCTATTCCCCACATCTCGTGTGATCAGACATAAGCTTAAATCTTTTTGTTAACGTCAGCCGAACGCAGCGATTTAAACCAACAAATCACGTAACATAGTTATTATGTAACATTGTTATTATACACCTTTTTACACAAAAAATCAATATCTATTTTTACATTATTTACCACTTCTGTTTTTTACACTCTGCTTTGAACGGACACCCCGCACATCCCTTATTAGACTCACTGTTATTTGCCATAATAATTTTAACGGCAATCCCCACAAGCACCAAAAATATTATTCCTATTGTGATTATACATACTAACATAACTATACCTTTCTTATTAACCACACGACGTTAAAATGTTTATTATATGCTTTCTACTATTTATTTGACATTCTTCAAAAAACAGTGTAATATATTTTTGAAACATATTTGGAGAGTGATTTTTTTGACTGACTTAACAAAAGATAATCCTACCAGAACACTAATTCGCTTTGCACTTCCAATGATAGCAAGTGTTGCGTTTCAGCAGATATATAATATTGCCGATAAGGTTATTGCAGGACAATACGCAGGTGAGGACGCACTTGCCGCTGTCAGTGCTTCATACCCTATCACCATGATTATTATGGCATTTGCACTGGGAACTAACATCGGCTGTTCTGTTGCAATCTCTAGATTATACGGTGCAAAAAAATATACAGATGTAAAAACCGCAGTAACTACTTCGTTTTTTCTTGCACTTACTGCGGGTATAACGCTTTCTGTTGTTAGCAAGTTTTTATCAAATCCCATTCTTAATGCACTAAACACTCCTGATAATATTTTTAGTGATGCTTCTGTTTATCTTGACATTTACATATACGGGTTCATCTTTCTCTACTTGTATAATATTTGCACAGGTGTATTTAACGCACTTGGTAATTCAAGAACTCCACTTTATTTTTTAATTGCCTCATCGGTTGGTAACATTATTCTTGACTATGTTTTTGTTGCAATATTTGGCTGGGGCGTCGCAGGTGTTGCATGGGCGACTTTTATTGCACAGGGAGTATCAAGCATTCTGTCCATTATCGCTCTCACTCGTGAACTAAAAAAGATTAAAACAGATCGTAAACCTCCGATTATTTCATCATCTGCACTTAAAAAAATACTTATTCTTGCTATCCCAAGCATTTTACAACAGAGTTTTGTTTCAGTTGGCAGTCTTATGATACAAGGATTAGTCAATGGTTACGGTTCTTCGGTTATTGCCGGCTATGGTGTTGCGATTCAGCTTAATACATTCGCTATTACAGTCTTTAACACTTCTGCAAATGCTATCTCAAATTATACCGCCCAAAATTTAGGAAGCGGTAACATTAACAGAGTTAGGCAGGGTTACCGTTCTTCTCTAAAAATCGGTGCTGTTATTTCTTTGCCATTTATCGCCTGTTTTGCTCTTGCGGGCAGCTTTATAGTATCGCTTTTTCTTAAATCCCCGACTGACCTTGCTCTCCAAACAGGTAGAGAGTTTTTATTTATCATCTCACCTTTTTATCTTGTTGTTATGATTAAGCTTGCAACAGACGGCATTATGCGTGGTGCGGGTGCGGTAGGATTTTTTATGGCGTCAACATTTTCTGATTTGCTTCTAAGAGTAATCCTTGCGTATGTTCTCTCCCCAATTTACGGTGTTAGAGGAATATGGTATTCCTGGCCTATTGGCTGGATAATGTCAACATTACTTGTTGTCTTCTTTTACTTAAAGAATTACTGGCTGCCAAACAATATGCGTTCAAATACCTGATTACAGCGGCAATCCATATGTATTTGTGACAGGATCGCGAAATAATTCAAGTTTAGGCGGTATGAATGTAAAATATCCAATCATCAAGTAGTAAATTACAAGCAAGATTACTGACGGCTTATAATACTTTTGTATATACGGTGCGTAAACTATCATTTTGTATGAAATAACAAATGTTATTGCTGTAAATACAAACCCGCTTGAGATATCAACCGCAGGAATATTCCTGCCTATCAGAAATGTATATGTATAGTAAAATATCGGTATCGTCAACAACAAAAAGTATAAACTGATGACCTTTGCTGAAAGAAATCTTTTAAACGGAACTCTCACCCAGCATAGTTCTACCAATCCCCACAAAACATAAGGTATTGTAAATATCTTTATATGTTCCCAAATGCTTTCATTTACCGCAGAAAACACTGCAGCCCATATTGCATTACCGCTTATATCATACAAAAAATGCAGAACTATCGCACATACAGAAACAAATACAGCACCCGAAATTTCCAGTATAAACAGGATTTTTCGGGTGCTTTCATCAATTACGGTTTTTTTCATTTTAAATCCCCCCGAATAATGTTTTCTTATACATCTTATGCACGGCGGAATTAAAACAGAACAGTTATTTTCTTATTAAAACACTTCTGTTTTGTGGTGAGTAATTCGCATATTAATTTTTCTAATAAAAAAGAAAAGTCCGACTGGATAGCCGGGCTTCTCTTTATAAAAGTTTCTTGGAATTTTTCTGTATTAATGAGCAGAGTCTGCAACAACACCATACATACCGAACATCGGTGTTACGATAGCAACTGCAACTATACCAACCATACCAGCAACGATAATTGTCATAGCAGGTGTCATAGCATCTGTCAATCTCTTTGTTGATTCGTCTGCCTGCTCCTGATAGAGGTCAGCCATTTTATGCATTGAGTCAGAGAACATACCTGACTCCTCACCAACTCTTACCATTGATACAAGAATGGAATCAAATACTGGATAATGGCTCATCGAAACATTGATCGGAGTACCGATCTTAACGTCCTCTATAACCTGATTCAAACAGTCTTTCATAAATATATTTGTAATAACGTCACGAGAAAGCTCCAGCGACTTCAAAATACTAACACCGGCATCTGTAAGTGTAGCCATGATGTTACAGAAACGTGCTATATATGTATTTCTCATAACAGGTCCTATAATAGGCATAGTAAGAAGGTGCTGAGCAAGCCACATTGCAAATGACTCATTATACTGTATCAATGATTTGATACCAACTACAATAATTATACCGATAATAAGCACAAGCCACCATCTTGCAAGCATGAAGTCGGAGAAACTCATAACCATTTTTGAAATTGCAGGAAGTTCAGATCCGAATGATGTAAATACGTTTGCGAATGAAGGCAATACGAACATGGACATTACAATGATCATCGCAAGTGTAAGTCCAACAAGGAACAACGGATACATCATCGCACTCTTAATCTTTGCAGA
>ONAH01000108.1 GCA_900315715.1 uncultured Eubacteriales bacterium | reverse complement strand
GGTAAAAAGAAATTCCTTAATCGGTATGAGAACTCCTTGGACAATGAAAAATGATGATGTATGGAAACGCAGCCAAAGATTTTCTGGCTTTGCATTCGTAATCGCAGGCATAATTATGACTGTATGCGGCTTTTTTGTAACAGGCGTTGCCTGTTTTTTTGTACTTCTGTCAATCACAGCAGTAATGGTAATTGTTAGCTTAATATATTCATATAGATTATCAAAAACAACGGATATTAACCATGAAAAACCTTAAGAAACCTCTTTTATTTACACTCGCACTTATCTCTATTGCAGTCATAGCAGGATACTTTACGGCAATTTATTCGTTTAGTAGTCTTTCGGAAAAAATAGTTTAAAAACTATTCCTGCGTTCAAAATCAAAAGAATAATTACCGGTTGGAGTATTTATTGGTGCAAACATTGTTTCAGCACTTCTTTTTGAAGCAGGTCATCTTCCTGGAACATTTCTTTCATTTGAAAGTGTTACAACACTTGTAATTTTCAGGTGTTTCTTACCAAACGGCATGTTTGGTGCAGTGTTCGGACGTCTTTACAGAAAACACAGGATACAATTTGCTACCCTCTGTCACTTAGGCTGTCATATCATTCATCGAATTCTTATCGTCATTTTATTCAGATAAAACAAAAGCCCTTGCTAATTCTAAACTTAGCAAGGGCCTTTTTGTATTATTCTCCGTATGTTACTATGTCAATGCTTTCTATAATAATATCTCTTTCAGGCTTATTTTTATCGTCTGTCTTTGTAGCTGCTATTGCGTCAACTACGTCCATACCATCAATAACCTGTGCAAATACTGTATGACCTCTGTCAATAGCATTATATGCTCCATCTAGTGACGGGTTACCGCCTTGTTTCTTATACAGTTTCTTTACTTCATCAGGTACTATATCTGTATTGTAGAAGTTTATATAGCTTGTAAATGTGGAGAAACCATCTTTGTTATCCTCCCATGTGCCTGCATCCTTTAACTCACACATCATATGATAAACTTGCTTCCAGTTAGCTTCATATAGATCAAAATCAGCTGTTTTTGACTGATTTATAAAGAACTGTGAGCCGTTAGTGTCTGCACCTGAGTTGGCCATAGCAACAGATCCTCTAATGTTAAAGAGCTTGTTTGAGAACTCATCCTCAAAATTCTTGCCGTTTACACTCTCTCCGCCGCTGCCTGTACCTGTTGGGTCACCGCCCTGTATCATAAAGTTATTAATTACTCTGTGGAATGTGATTCCGTCATAGTATCCATCTCTTGCATGAGTAATAAAGTTCTCTACTGCTTTCGGAGCAGCTTCAGGGAAAAACCTCATTGTGATATCACCCATAGTTGTATGCATAATTGCTATCTCAGCACCCTGATCCGGAGTATCAAGCTGATAGCCTACTTTATGCTCTTTGTCATCAAGATAGTTCGCACCTATTCCAAGCTCCTCCATTGTGTATTGTTTCGCTTCTGTCTTAGACTGTACTGCTGATGTATCATTGCCTGATTTTGTAGATTCTGTCTTGTCTTTATCGCTGCAGCCTGACGCAAAAGCACACACTGACATGGCCATTGCAAGAACTAATGCACAATATTTTTTCAACATATTATTCTCTCCTTTAATTTTATATTGACCTTACTTATTCTAACTTATTTTCTGCAATTTTGCAACACTTTATTATAAATGTCTGCAAAAATTAACATTAATGTCAAAAACATTGTGTTTTTAGTTCATTTGACTATGGATTTTACTTCATTATTATTATCGGTTCTCCTGTATTCCTTATCATTCCTCTGAAAACCTCTATTTTTTGCCCGCTAATCATATCCGTATAAAAACCGTCGTCAAGCGGTACTTTTACCGATGATGTTTTGCCTTTGACAGAAAACACTCCCACTGCTTTATTATTTCCTTTAGTATGTACAGCTGTTATGAAATCTTCTGCTGTTGTCTTTACCTCATAAACGCTGTCAGTAAATATAGAATCATGCTTTATTTCTGACAACTTCCTTATCAACAGAGTTAAATCTACTGTATTATCTGACTGCCACTCTATCGTGTCCTTGTCAAACAAACTTGGAAGATGTGTTATTCCCTTTTCCTGTCCGTTATATATTAGTGCCATACCCTTTTGAAAAAACATGAATGCTGTCCAGTTTTTAAGCATTCTCTCATCAGGTATCAGAAAACTTGCCCTTGTAACATCATGGTTTTCTAAAAATCTCAACTTAACATAATTATCCGGATATATATACTCCTGACGGTTAATTGCCTTTGCGTACTCCGACAAAGAACCGCCATCTATACAGTCACAGAAGAAACTGTAACAGTCATAATCATAGCTTATATCAAACGCTCTGAAAATTTCAGAGTCAGATAATGCGGTAAGCCCTCTCCCTCTCATATAAAGTATGAACCCTGGTTCTACCGATTCGCTTAGCCATAAACAATCCTCTCTGACTTTTGCTACTTCTTGACGTGCTTTCTTCCAAAACTCTATCGGAATAAGCGGGGCAACATCACACCTGAACCCGTCAACATAACCTGCCCAGTATTTGAGAGTATCTATCTGATAATCCCACAATTCGTGGTTATTGTAATCAAGGTCTATTATGTCGCTCCAATCTCCTACACGGTTTCCGAAAGATCCGTCCTCACGATGATAAAACCATTCGGGGTGTTCACTGCTTAACACCGAATCCGGTGAAGTGTGATTATACACTACATCAATAATACACTTCATTCCTTTTGAATGTATCGCATTAACTAAACTCTCAAAATCCTCAATAGTCCCAAATTCGGGGTTTATACTGCGATAATCACTTATTGCGTATGGAGAACCTAACGTTCCTTTTCTTTTTTTCTTACCTATCGGGTGAATCGGCATTAACCAGATAATATCTACTCCAAGCTTTTTTATTTCGTCCAGCTTTTTTTCAACCTCTGCAAAAGTACCTGCTTCACTAAAATTTCGAACAAAAATCTGATACATCACTTTGTTTCGTAATGATTTTTCTGTACTCAATGACATTTTAATACCTCCTGTATAATAATTTTTTTAACTTAAAACAACAATTTGATTGTTAGATTTTTTTCGGCTACTTGTTATTATTATAATTATAGCTGTACCGCATTTGATTTTCAACAGTTTTGTTTATTTGTTTTCGATAACTGTAATATCACACCTTACCCTCTGCATATAAATTCATAGAACAATCAAACGGAAGGGACGAAAGAAAATGACGAATTTTTCCCCCGAAGGTACTCTATACAAAACTTCGGAAAACGCCTCATACCTTAAAAGTCTTTCCACACTCACTGAGGCACTCCACGAAGGCAAGATACTTGAGGCTAAGGTTAGACTATGCGATACATCTCACAATATGCAGCTTGATCTGGGCGGAATTAACGGTATTATTCCACGCAGTGAGGGGGCAATAGGTATAAAAGAAGGTGTAATACGTGATATTGCTATTATCTCACGTGTGAACCGACCTGTTTGCTTTATCATTACCGGCATTGACCGTGACCAATTCGGCAACCCCTTGATTATTGCTTCCCGCAGACTTGCACAGGAAAGATGTATGCACAGTTACATAAATACGCTTACTCCTGGCGACATTATTAACGCTAAAATTACTCATCTGGAACAGTTTGGAGCGTTTGCCGATATAGGCTGCGGTATCCCCTCTCTGCTTCCTATTGACGCAATATCAGTTTCAAGAATTGACCACCCAGGCAGAAGACTTCGCACCGGTATGAACATCAAAGTAATTGTAAAAAGCTGCGATAATGGTCGTATATGCCTGTCACACAAAGAACTTCTTGGAACATGGCAGGAAAATGCAGACCTTTTCGAAACAGGTCAGACCGTTCGCGGAATTGTTAGAAGTGTTGAAGATTACGGTGCATTTATTGAACTTACACCTAACCTTGCAGGATTATCTGAACTTCGTCCAGATCTCAGACCGGGAATGCAGGTCAGCGTGTTTATTAAAAACATTATCCCGTCTAAAATGAAAATTAAGCTTATCGTAATCGACACTTTTGACAGCGATTCAATTATCGAAGAACCTAATTATTTCTATAATGGCAGCAGAATTGAACAGTTCCAATACTCACCTATCGGCTGTAACAAAAAAATTGTCACATATTTTTAACGAAATTCGGCAGGGCATATTTCCCTGCCGTTTTTTATTTATTCAAAGTTCATACGGGTTCGTTTCGATTGGTTAACACTATTCCCCATTGAAAAACTTTTCTGAATATTGTATAATTTTAGTAATAACTTTCACTCAAAGGAGCTGAACCCATGAATACAGCACTTGCTATCATCATACTATTACTGCTCACCGCTAATCTTGCTGCGGCGATATTACTTTACATTAAACTTGTGAAAAACGGCGGCGATAATGAAATTATGAAACGTATCGAAAAAAACGACTCACGACAAAAAGAAATTTACAACAGACTTACCGGTCAACAAACTAAACTCAGACTGGAGCTTAGTGAGCAGGATAGAAATCAAAGACAGGAAATTAATTCTGCCGTCCAAAACAGCTTTTCGGCTCTTAGTAAGATTATCTCAGAAAGTATTACCAACACTACTAATACTCAATCGGCTCAACTTTCTGCCATGGAACAAAGACTTAAAACCTTTTCTATGGAAAATGAACAGAAACTCTCTCAGATCCGCACAACTATGGAACAGCGTCTTGACCGTATCCAATCAGACAACAATCAAAAACTTGACGAAATGCGATCTATCGTTACCGAAAAATTAAACCAAACTATCGACAGACGTATGACGGAATCGTTTAAGCTGGTAAACGACAGGCTTGAACAAGTTTATAAAGGGCTTGGTGAAATGCAAAACCTGGCTTCCGGAGTGGGTGATTTGAAAAAAGTTCTTTCCAATGTCAAAACAAGAGGTATTCTTGGCGAAATTCAACTCGGCGCAATCCTTCGTGAAATTCTCAGTCCTGAACAGTATGAAGAAAATGCAGCTGTCAAACCAGGATCACGCAACGTTGTTGAGTTTGCAGTTAAACTTCCTACCCAAGACGGTGAGACTATCTATTTGCCGATTGATTCAAAATTTCCCGGAGATACTTACCTATCTCTTAAAAACGCTTACGAAACCGGCGATTTACAGGCAATAGACTTAGCCGCTAAACAACTTATTCGTACTATTCGGCTTGAAGCTAGGGATATTCATGATAAGTATATTTGTCAACCATATACTACGGATTTTGCCGTAATGTTTCTGCCGTTTGAAGGGCTTTACGCCGAAGCCGTAAACAGAGGCTTGATCGAAATTCTTGCCCGTGACTATAAGGTTTGCATTGCCGGTCCAAGCACAATGGGCGCTTTGCTCAACAGCCTGCAAATGGGACTTCGCACTCTTGCAGTTCAACAAAGAAGCGCTGAGGTTTGGCGTCTGCTTGAAGACGTTTCCGCTGAATTTGATAATTTCGCTAAAGCCCTCTCTCAGACACAGGAACGCCTGCGAATTGCCGACAACGAACTCGAAAAACTCGTTGGTGTGCGTACAAGACAAATGCAGAAAAAACTTTCACAAATATCACAGTATAACTCATAATACAAATAATTACTCACCTCGTTAAAATTCTGTTTATTTTATATAAAAACTATTGTATCATTTCAAATTTTATGGTAATATGATAGTATATAATTTAAACTTTATTTTTAGAGGTGTTTTTATATGGAAAAATTCACTGTATGCATCAGCCGCCAGTTCGGAAGCGGTGGCCACGAAATCGGCAGAAAGCTTGCTGATAAATTAGGTGTTAATTTCTATGACAGAGAATTACTTACACGTATCGCCAAGGACAGCGGTATGTCTGAAAAGCTTGTTTCATATTATGATGAGCTTCCCAGTAAAAGCTTGCTTTTTTCTCTTGCTATGGACGCCTACCCAATGTCATTTACGGAAATGCCGATCAATCAAAAAGTATTTCAGGCTCAGGTCGATACTATTAAAAAAATCGCCGAAAATGAATCCTGCGTCATCATTGGTCGATGTGCGGATTCCATTCTCAGCGATACGAACAGAGTTGTGTCAATTTTTATCCATGCCGATATGAATGCCAAACTTGCACGTGTTGTTGAACGTGAGGGACTTGACAAAGAAAAGGCTAAAGATAAAATCATTAAAACGGATAAGAAACGTGCTTCCTTCTATAACTTCTATTCCGTTGATAAAAAGTGGGGTGAGGCATTTTCGCATGACCTTACCTTAGACAGTGGTAAAATCGGTATCGATAACTGCGTCGATCTGCTTTATAATTATCTTAAGCTCAGAGGAATTGTTTAACCTTTATAGAATATCCTTGACATATATGCGTAGTTTTTCATAAGGTTTGCAGTTTCGTTACAGTACATCATCAAAAATCCCATCATATATGTTAAGAAAAATATTACTGCTATCATAACATAAGCACGCTTATATAGCTTTTCTGATGATTCTTTCAGTCTGTTTAATATATCAAATACAACTATTACCCCTACCAGAAGCAACGGCATAAGTATATCCGCAGTATATCTGTAATGTGCACCCGCTTTGCACATATCTACAAATGACAGTAGTATCGCAAGTGCTGCAAGTGTTAATGTAAACGTGTGCTTGAATTTATCTCTTTTCCTATCCATGAATGGAATTAGTGTAAACCCTAATGTGAGCGGATAGTAGAATACACCAATCAGTCTTCCATTATAGTTATATCTTGGATAAAGCTCTAATGCTCTACTTCTCATGTGAAAATATGGGAAGTTTGTGCTGAAATCAGGCTGTTGGAAAAAGAAATGGTATATCGTTGCAGGTACCATCGCAATAGTTATTGTATTTGCTTTTGCAATACTTACAGTTATTTGATAATTAAAACCAAATTCAAAGGGATTTTCAAACCTCACATAATTATAAATCATTATTATAACCGCTCCCACAATTACCGGAGTGATTATTGCTGACGAATAATATACTTTAAGCTTTTTTTGTAAATTCTTATCACGGAAAATATATACCGCAGGAACAATTGCTACTAAACAATATAATACAAGCGTTGGACGTGACGCCACAATTATTACAGCAGAAACACCGGAGAGTATTAAACATATTATCCTGTGTTTCTGCTTTTCTGCGTAATACGCACTTAACAAAAAATACAGATACGCAGACACAGCACCTAATCCCGACAAAACTGCCATGTAGTAAAACTGAAACTCAAATGCAAGCGGTAACACCAACGATCCCGACAGTACTGTCAAAAGTCCCATACATGCCAATACTATCGGTACATCTTTGAACATTCTTTCAATTATCTTCATGTACAATAGAGAAATAAAAATCTGAGCATATATTGCAAGTATCATTGATGCAAGTATTGGTGTAGGAACATGTTGCGTTAATATATACACCGGGTAATATACCGTAATGACAGGCGCTGCTCCAAAATAACAGTAGAACTTTCCGTTATAATAAGCTCTGTCCCAAAATGGTCCGTGAATATCCTTTTCATTTCGCTCCGAACGGTCATAAATATTATTTAAAGTCTCAAATTCACTTATATCATAATCCATGTCTATTGATACTTTTCCCTGAGAAAATGCATAGAAAAGCTCCTCATACTGATCTTCCGAATACTTGTTTTCGGGATCGTAATCTGACAAAAGCCTTGTATTCGGCGTTTTTGTCAGCATTATGGCACACACACACGTTATCAAATATACAGCCACCGCTGTTCCCACAAGTATCTTTCGGCTATTCTGCTTTTCAGACATTGTATATTTCCAAAGCCCAAGTTTTACTATAAATGATATTGAAACAAACAATATTAATCTGATAAGGTTGATGTGAAAAGGTTGTGGCTTGTTAATGTACACCGAATGTACTTCAAGCGTACCTTTTGTATCTTTATCTACATTTATGCACAGTGATTTTGTTTCTCCATAAGAGGAATAAGAAAGATAACTGTCATGTTCTTCATTCTCATAGATATAAAATGCAACGTGATTATATTCAAATCCGTCACTATATGCAAAATTATCGTCAGTAAGCGATAACTCTATTCTTTTATACTGACCGTCACTGCTTTTTGTATGAATACAAACATTTGATACTGACTCATTAATACCGTCAAAAATTATCTTACCCTCAGAAATGTACAATACATTGTCTTTCAATTCAGCTGATTTATTGTTTTCAATCTGAGCCGTTTCAAGGCTTAACTCCTTCTCGTTATATCCTCCAAATAATATTGACAACGCAGCATAATTTGAGATCAATATCTCTGCTATTATACAAACTGCTATTATTATTATTGTACCGTGCTTTTTTACGAAATTCATCATCTCACACCTATTCATTAATTAATAATATCTCTTCGCCTATCGTTAATGCTTTTGAATCAGTTCCATGTCCTATCAGCTGAGTTTTTGCAAGCGGCAGATTACCAGAAAACTGTTTTACCAACATAGCGGTTTCATCGGGTGACAAAGTTTTCTCAAGCTGTGTAAATGTTCCAATAAGCACCCCGCTAATTCGATCAAATACTCCCATCAGCTTTAACTGTGAAAGATAAGTTATTACCTGCCCAAGATTTGAACCTAATGCTTCCAAAAACAACACCTTTCCGTCAACATCAGGAAAATACGGAGTACCGGCAAGTTTCAGTAAACAACGAATATTTCCTCCGATAACAGTACCTTTTATTTGACTGCCGTTATATATTTTATACGGAAAACGAAACAACTCATTATCGCCGTTTCTTATATAACATTCAAATTCATTCCTGCGTTTAACATCACCATACTCAGAAATGTTTCGTATCTGATACAGCACTGAACTTTTTCCGCTAATTGCATAAATAGCGTTTATTATTACAGTAAGGTCACTATATCCCCAGAACTGCGCCTTTGATTTTTTTATTGTATCAAAGTTAATATATGGTATAATCTCATTCGCTATATCTCCTCCCGAAACATCGAAAATATACGAATTTCTGTCGTCGGAAAAACTCCTAAGCAGGTTTTCTGCACGAACTGTCGCCGGTACTGAATACACATTTTCCTGTGCATAGAGATTATCACTTCCGGTTATCTCAACACCCATTTTTTGAAGCACTTGACCTAAACTTTCCATAACCGGAAGCTTATTCTTATTCAAACCGTTCGAACACGCAGATAATGAAACATATATCATAACTTACTCCAATCAAAAACCCGATACAATAATTAGTATCGGGTAGTTTTTTATTTATACAGGCTCACCGTTATAGTGATAGCCATTTTCACCATCATTATAGATTTTTCCGTCATCATAGTTATAGAATGAATATCTGCCCGTATAGTCATTCTCAAACCAGTATCCATTTGTACTTGGACTCTCATTGTGGTTATCGTTGTGACGCTCTCTGTGCGAACTTGTTTCATCGGAAGACACTACCGGATCGCCGTTTTCATCATATATCGGTTCACTATCGGTGTCGGTATCACTATTATCTTCACTTATCTCATCAGAATCTGTTGCAATACCGCCAGTAACCTCCTCATGCTTATATATTATCGTTGCTTCCGGCAATGAATAAACAAGATCTTCATACTGTGATTTTGTTATACCTGTATCCGCTACATCAAGGTATGTAAGACCTGTGCAGTTTGTTAAGTTTTCAAAATCTGATATTTTGTTTCCGCTGACATCAAGTTTCTCCAAAAATGTCATACGCTTTAGGAAATATACACTGTCTATATTTGTGTTCGAAACGTTGAGATTGACTATATTAGTAATATTTCTTATCGGTCGTACCGTATCTATTGATGTTCCTGAAAGGTCTACATTACTCAAATACTGCATATTCTCAAGTACAGAAATATCACGGAGTTTGGGCATTTTAAGTTCAAGATTTCTTATATCAGTCAATTTCTCAAGTGCCGATATGTCGGAACATGCGGAACTCTTAATATAGAGTTCCTTCATTTTTGTAAGCTCAGCCAAAGGAGAAAGATCATCACAGCTTTTTGCATCTACTTTAAGCACCTGAAGTTTTGGCATGTACTTTACCGAACCCAACGACTTTACGTCACCGCCTGTTACCATCAGTGAAGTAAGGTTTTTCAGAGAACTAAGCTTAATTATATCACTTATATTATTATTAGAGATATCAAGACTTTTTAGCTGTGTAAGATCACTTAAGTAGCTGAGATTATCAAAGTTACAATCAGACAGCGTCAGGTTCTGAAGTTGTGAAAGTGAATTTAGAGCATTACAATTTAAAATTTTACATCCGCTTAGTGACAATGTTTCCAGATAAGGACACTGTATCAAAGGATCAAGTGAATCTATCGTTGCGTCTGAAAGCTCTATCGCTGTTACAGCCTTGTTAAAAAAAACATTACCAAAAACAAATTCTTCTTTTGCAAGCGGACTTTCCTGTGCGGGTATATCAAATGTTTCAGGTACGGAGTTTACAGTATCCATTGATGTTACATGAGGAACGGAAACCTCACTATTCGTATCATCTTTTTCTTTATCACAGCCTGCAAGCATTGGTATCATCATAACCATACACATTACACCGCAGATAATTCTGTTAAACTTCTTATTCATCATGCACCTCAATACCAATTTTCATCGTCATCATAGATGTCGTCATAATACAATGTGCCATCATCGTTATCGTCAGTATTGTTATCCTCTTCGTACACATTTGACGACTCAGACGATACTGTTTCATCACGTTCTGTATCTTCATCAGACGATTCAGTATCATTTTCTGTATCAGAGTCTTTATCTGTTGTAGAGTCTGTATCCATATCTTCCCTACTGCGGTTGAGTTCATCGTCTGAGATAACATAACTGCTTGTTACTTCACAATCTTTAAGCCAAATCATAATACTGCGAACATCTTCTCTTGATAGATTAGAATCTGTAAGATTTAACTCTCTAAGACTTGTCAAGTCAATGAATACTTTCTTATCATCCGGATTAATCGCTTTTAGATCAAGCTTTTTCAAATCATGCAAACTTGTAAGGAATGAGAGATCTGTAACCATATTACAGGAAATATCAAGATCTTCCAGTCCTGTTATTGATGAGATCAATGTTCCGTCGCTTATTGCATTTGAACCTAAATTCAATACCGTGAGATGATTAAGACTTGCAAGAGGAGATATATCACTTACCAGATTGGATTCAAGATTGATTCTCTCCAATGCCCTGCATCGATCTATCGCACTTATATCATTAATAAGGTTATTCGTAAAGTTAATTGTTTTCAGATTCTCAAGATTTTCCATACCGTTAAGGCTTGTCAGGTTAGCGTTAATAACCGAAAGATTCTCAAGACTTGTGAGCCCCGATACCGAAGATAGATTCTTCAGATCACTTGTACCAATAATAACCGTTTTTAGGTTAGGCAACCCACTCAAAAAATCAAGATCAGTAAGATTTGAGGACAAAACTCCGAAATACTCAAGCTTTGTACACTTTGAGATGTTTTTCAAATCATCATCAGTAAAGGTTACATCGCCAAGCTGTATTTCCGTCATATTTGTGTTAAAGGTTTCTCCTCCTATGCGAAATTCATCGGAAGGAGCTAAAGGAATATCCTTTGTAGCCACGTTGACACTGTCAACGGCAGACGCTGTATCAGGAGTTCCTGAATTATCTTTATCGTCCTTACAGCCGACAAGCGATACTGCCATACCGAAAGCCAAAGCCGTGCAGACTATTCTGTAAATGTATTTCATTAGGTAAAACGTCCTTTCGCATTATTACACAATTTCTTATAATTGATTTAATTATAATATAGATATCATATTAAATCAAGAAAAGCTACAAACATTTAACCTTTTCAAATCAAAAGCTACAATTAGTTAACATTTCTTTAGTTTTATACCATTTGAGAAGAACATTTTTCAATATTCTTGAAAAACACTCTATATTCTCAATTGAATCTGTTTTTTCATTATTTTTCGTAACTTTTAACAAAGCTTTCTATTATCTTTACTGATCTGTCCGACGCAAACTTTTTAAACTCTGCATAGTCAAGATGCGAATTATCATCACCGCCGTCAGATATTACTCTTAGTATTGAGAACGGAACTTTATTCACATAGCAAACCTGTGCAATAGCTCCGCCCTCCATTTCGCAGGCAATGGCAGAAAACCTTTTTACTATCTCTGCTTTCTTTTCATTATCATTTATAAAGCTATCACCTGTTGCAATAGTTCCCGTTTTACATTTTATTCCAAGCTTTCCGACACATTCAACAAGGTGTTTGCTGATTTTCTCATCTGCCGGCACATATACAAGGTTTAGTCCGGAAATCATACCTGCTTCATCACCCAAAGCGGTTGTATCTATATCATGCTGAACAGCATTTACTGCTACTGCCGCATCACCTATCGAAAGCTTATCCGTAAGTGTACCTGCAATACCTGAATTTATTATAATCTCAGGAGAAAAACCAAGTATCATTGTCTGTGCACAAATTGCCGCAAATACTTTGCCTATTCCACAAACTGCTGTTACTACACTTTTATCGCCTATTTTTCCACAGAGAAATTCTATTCCGCTAAGTTTCAAAGTCTTTTTCTCTTCCATTACGGAACTTAGTTCATCTATTTCAACATTCATTGCACATATTATTCCAATATCAACCTTATCCAACATACTTCTAATCCACCTTTTATAAATATTTCAACACTTCATTTTTATTTCTGTAATCGACATCACAATTCTTTTTTGAAAATTAATTGTAATTTTCTAACTCCTTGCGTTCAACACAGAATACTTTACATTTTTCTGTTTAACAAACAGATTTTGCAACTTCAAAAACTATTTAGGGTTTATCATATCTAACCAATAGAAAATAACCCGTTTGCAACCCATCTAAACCAAATACAGGCTTTCCACAAAACATAGAATTCTATTTTTTACATTTAACTATTCGCTTCACTGTCTGATTTTGCATTATCCATACAGCAATTTGCCTAAGCCTTACATATACAAAAAATGCATCAAATAATTATCTCCTTTCCAAAAGTATTAGCACAAAAAAACCGCACGGCTACTCTTTCCGGCGGTTTTCAAATCTGTTGTTTAAATAACAAAAACCCCCAGAGCCTACGCAATGGGGGTAATCTGGTGCCGGTGGCCGGACTCGAACCGGCACGGTATCGCTACCGGTGGATTTTGAGTCCACTACGTCTGCCAATTCCATCACACCG
>ONAH01000133.1 GCA_900315715.1 uncultured Eubacteriales bacterium | reverse complement strand
TTTTAATTATTTTAATTTTATAATATTTTTGTCTGTTGTCTTTTTTATTTCACATAAATGTGATTATATCACACTATAATTAAAAATAATGTCACTTATTGTTCTAATTCCTATGTTTATTATTACAATAATGTAATTAGTATTATAAGAATATAATAATTAAACTTGATAAAATTACAATTTTGTGATATAATTAATATACTGCGTAATTGAAGATGCGTAACAATACATCTTATCTACGCAATATTTTTTTGATTTACACTTTTGTTTACGAGGAATACATTATGATATTTGCAATCTGTGACAAAAACATTGAGCGGTGTTCTTACGTTCACGATATGCTCAATGATTATATGAATGATAACAATATTGATACAAAAATATACAGCTTCTTAGACAGCAACATCTTTATGAATGAGATAGAGGACGGTAAAAAATTTGACTTTCTGATCGCAGACGAAGATACCATTGACCACCGTCAATGCTGTAAGTGCTTCAAAAACAATACCAAAATGACTGTTATTTATATCATGTCCTGCCCAAAAACCGATAAGCACCATAATTTCTACTACATCGAAAAACGTAACGACAATACTTGGTTTGAGGTGGATCGTATTTTGGGAGAAACTCTCAAAAAGGATATTTATAACAATGGGTTAGGCTGTTACTGCCTTAAATCAGGCAATATACTTTGCAGACTGCCTTTCTCAGATATTATGTATATTGAGCACGTAGACTCGAAAAACATTATCCATATGAATAATAATTCCGTTTTTGTCGAAAGAAAAACTATGGCTAAAATGTCAGACCAAATAAACAAGCGCGTTTTTGTTAAGTGTCATAGGGCATTTGCCGTCAATATGATGTATGTACGTCAGCTTATCAATTCAAGCTTTATTATGATCAACGGCGATGTTATCCCAATCAGCCGAAATGAACTTAGTAATGTAAAAGAGCGTTTCATTCAGTTTTATTATACCAATCCCGATAAAATGGACAATCTTACTCAAGATATGATGTTAAACTATCGTTAGTATTGAAAATATTCCGTCTGCTGTGTATAATAGATTTGGGAGGGATATGATTATGGATCTTAACACTGAACAGCTTGACGCAGTTAGCTCAATAGACGGATATATCAGAGTAATAGCCGGTGCAGGCTCAGGCAAAACCGCTACGCTTGCACATAGGTTTGCATTTCTTGTTAACGACGTGGGTATACTCCCCTCAAACATTATGTGCGTAACCTTTACAAACAAAGCCGCTAGCGAAATGAAACAGAGAATCCGCAGGCTTATCGGCGACAACGACTGCGGATATGTATGTACGTTCCACGGATTTTGCGTAACTCTGCTTAAAGAGGACGGCCATTACATACATTTCCCGAAGTCGTTTTCTATCCTTGACAGCGATGACGCAGAGGCGGTTTTAAGAGAGGTTTATGAGGAAAATCACTTCACCTCAAGAGATTCTACTTATAAAGACGCTCTTGACCATATTGAGTATTGCAAGTGTAAACTCTTACCCGATTATTACACATATCTTGTCGACAACGACATTAACAACGTTTATGAAAAGTATCGCTGCGCAGAAGGTATAAACGATAAGATTTTCTGGGGATATGTGTATAGACAGAAACGCACGTTTTCGCTTGACTATAACGACCTTATTATTCTGTCACTTTATATTCTCAAACAAGATAAAACCATTAGAGAAAAATGGCAGAGCAGACTTGAATACATTATGGTGGATGAGTTTCAGGATATTGATCCTCAGCAGTTTGCGCTTGTTGATATATTATCTTCGTACCACAAGAATTTGTTTATTGTTGGAGATCCTGACCAGACAATTTACACTTGGAGAGGCGCAAACATTGATTTTATCAATAATTTCGATAAGTACTATCAAAACACAAAGACCATAATAATGAACAAAAATTACCGCTCTACACAGAATATACTTGATGTGTCAAATTCACTTATAAGCCATAACAAAAACAGAATTCCAAAAAGCCTTGTATCAATGAACGACAAAGGTGTTATGGCAGTATATAATCACGCAAAAACCAGTGCCGATGAAGCTTTGTGGGTAACAGGTGAGATAGAGCGTATCATAAATACGGGCGCAAAGTACAAGGATATCGCAATTCTGTATCGTGCGCACTACCTGTCACGTTCGATTGAGGAGGCGCTGACCGCAAAAAATATCCCTTATACACTGTACAGCGGAGTACAGTTTTACTGCCGCAAGGAGATAAAAGATGTTCTTGCATATATGCGTCTGATTGCGTATAAAGACGATCTTTCTTTCAAGAGAATAATCAATGTGCCTAGAAGAAATATCGGCAAGGCCAAAATGGAAATCATTACAAAGTATGCCGAAGAACATATTTGTTCTCTTTATAATGCACTCTCAGAACTTGTTGCCGCAGGAGAATTTAAAAACTCAAAGGCTGAATATTTCATTAATCTAATTGAAAAATATTCGTTAATATATAAGGAACTGTCAATTACTGATTTTGCCTCAAAACTTATCAACGACAGCGGTTATGAGGAGCTTTTGCGTACGGAGGGAGAACAGGAAAGACTTGATAACCTTGCAGAGTTCAAAAACTCCATGCATGAATTTGAGATGTCTTTTGGAGAAGATCTCACCCTTGATGAGTACCTTACTAGAATTTCTCTTTACACCAACGCAGACAGAACCAGCATGACAGACAGCGTAAGGCTTATGACTATTCACACAGCAAAAGGTCTGGAATTTCCGTACGTTTTTGTTATCGGACTAAATGAGGGAATATTCCCCTCAAAGAAAACAAAAGACCGTGAAGCGATGGAAGAAGAACGACGTCTTGCGTACGTTGCGTTTACAAGGGCAGAAAGAGAACTGCTGCTCTCAGACGCAGAGGGCAAAAACCTTGACGGAGGTTATCGCTACCCTTCAAGGTTTATCTTCAACGTTGAGCGTTCGTATCTTTCGTACATTTCAGAGCTTGATCCCGAAATTGTGAACATGGCTAATCTCACTATCACGCAAAACGAACGTGAGCTTGATATCGATAAAAACAATTTGCCGTTTGCAATAGGGGACAGGGTTCTTCACAAGATACTTGGTAAGGGCACTATTCAAGATATAGATAGCGAAAAAAGCGTCTATGTAATAAAATTTGACGGACAGCTTACTGAGAGAAAAATTAGTTTTAAAGTAAAAATGGAAAGAGTATAAAATATTATCGAAAGGTCGTGCTTTATGAAGTTTAAACAGGATTATGAAGTATATGCACACGACGCTGATTCAAGAGGCATAATGAGAAACGGTGCATATCTTAAATATATGCAGGAAACGGCTAACCAACAGCTTAGGTTTGAGAAGCCCTCATACTATCAACTGTTTGACATGGGACTTGCGTTTATTCTCAGCCGAATTCATATAAAAATATTCAAGCCGTTACAGAGGTACGATGATTTTGAGAGCCTTTCGTGGTGCTGTCCAAGTAAGGGCGTAGTGTTTCAGAGGTGCTACGAAATTAGAAAAAACGACGTTCTGTACGCACAGGCAAATTCTGCATGGGCATTGATAGGAGTTGATGACGGCAGTATAAAAAAAGTCGGTGACTACGATATCAGCAAGTATTCAACCGACGAACCTACCGATACGGTGCAGTCGCTGAGATTCAGAATACCGAAAAATACTAATCTTACCCTTGTCGGAAAAAAACGTATTGTGTACTCTGAGGTTGACGTAAATATGCACCTTAACAACAGGTTTTACCCCGACCTTATCTGCGACTTCATAGATAATATCGAAAACCTCTTTGTCACGGAAATGGGTATATCGTTTGTTTCGGAGGCACCTTATAAATCCGAACTTGAGGTTTACAGAAGCGAACCAGATGAAAACGGCTTGATATACTTCCGTACTAAAATAGGCGATAAGACAAATATTGAAGCTTTTGTCAGAGCTGTACCATTTAACAAGCTGGAGGTATAAAATGAAAATATACGGCATTATATTCAGGATATCATTTTTGTCATATCTTGCCGTAATGAGTGTGGCGAAATATGTAACCGCCCGTACCTTTGCAGATATTACGCTTGGAATATTTTTGCTGTGCTGTGTGTATGAGCTTATATATGTAATTTGGCTTAGAAAAAAGGAAAATGTAAGCTTTCGAAAAGCACTCACTGAATTGTTTGGGTATGCATTTCTATCTCCTGTTGTTTATCTGATACTATACAGAATTGCGGGTCTTATTGTAGGAGTATTTTTTAAAGAATATGCAGTCTATTTTCATATAGACGTTTATCACAGCGTTTCTGAGATGATTTTTGATGGGTGGGCTAATTTGACGCTTTTACTCGCAGCAGTACCGCTATTAATATATATTGTTATATATTTGATTTTTATTTGTATTGTCAAAGATAGGAGAGATAAGATTTGAAAAAGCTTTACTTTACAAGACACGGACAAACCGTATGGAATGTTGAAAATAAAATATGCGGCGTTACAGATATAGAACTTACGGAGCTTGGGAAACAACAGGCTGTTCAGCTTGGCAAGACAATAGCAGAAAAAAACCTCCACATTGATCAGATACTTTGTTCCCCGCTGATACGTGCAAAAAATACCGCACAATATATCGCCGATATTACCGGACTGCCGCTTCGTGAGGAAGAACGTTTGCGTGAACAATGTTTCGGAAAGTACGAAGGTACTGCCAGAAACGGCACAGAGTTTTTGCACGATAAAGGAAATTTTATACATAGCTATGACGGCGGCGAAACTATGCTGAAACTTGCTCAGAGAATATATAACCTTATCGACGACCTGAAAAAGGACGATAAAGTTTATCTGCTTGTGGCTCACAACGGTATCTCAAGAGTTATTCAGTCGTATTTTTACGATATGGAGAACGATGAGTATGCAAGTTTCGGTATCGGTAACTGCGAAATTCTTGAATATGATATAAAATAATTTGTCTAAATTTTAAAAATCTATTGACAATTTATGGTTTCTTTGATATGATATAATAGTCTCAGTAGTTCAATGTAAATATTTCATTCTCTATAAACATGTTATTAGTTTTTTGTGAGGGGGAATTTTTTTGAACAATACAGTTATTTTCCCGACAATAGATCTCACAGCCACAGGAAAAAATATCGTACGTCTGAGAAAGATGTGCGGACTTACTGTGCGTGATGTGCAGGGCTATTTCGGCTTTGAGGAGCCACAAGCAATCTACAAGTGGCAGCAGGGCAAATCTCTGCCGACAGTAGATAATCTGTTTGCTCTAAGCACTCTATTCGGAGTATCTATGAATGATATTCTGGTAAGTGCCGACAAACAGATTGAAATTGAAGATAGCATTATTAACGGACAGTCGAAAGACTGCCCGTCTCATTTTATAGTAATATTCTGCTATGTATACAGTGCTTTGTTTTGTCAATCTCTGTTATTTAAAAGATTTCGTATAGTGTAAAAGAATAACGGCAGCTCCTTTGTTCAGGAGTTGCCGCTTTTTTAGGAGTGTTGAAACGTATGGAAAAAGTCAGTCGCTTTAGGAGTAACGGGGGACACATAGTCTCCGACCAATTTGCTTCCGCTAAATGCAATCGGAAATATTTTTCCCGAAGGGAACTCAATCTCCTCATGCTATTATTGGAAAATAAAAAAATAAAATACTGTTGAGGTCATACACCTCTACATAGACTCTCTACAAATCAAAAGCCTACGGTTTGAGTGAAACGCTTAAGGAATTATTGTTATATCGTATTAACGCATAAACGAAATTGCGACTAATGTTTATCGATTCAAGATATGAATAAGTATTGATGATTTATTCTATTACGATAAAATATAGAATATACAATCCGATATTAATACTTAAAAGTATGCAGCCTTATAGTTCATCTGCACCTGAACCGATCTTCCTCTATATGTTCCACGTTACTGCTGAAACGGCTGACAAGTTGTTTGTTTATGTATCGTCTTATAGGCGGATAAAGGTTAGTTTGTATCCGCCTATAAGACAACAACCGCATTATTTGTTCTGGAGATAATCCTCAAATATCTCCTCAAACGTGCAGTTTACGTCGAATGGGGGAGTATAGTCAACTACACTGTCTATTAGACACTTGTCAACGTCAACCGATATCTTATCTGCTTGTTCGCTCAACTGCATACTGTATTTGCGGGTAAGTTTTCTGTCAAAGTTTATTGTTGTAACAGTTTCAACATCACAGCGGTATGATACCTGGTTTCCTTCGTTATTGAAGCGGTATCCCACACCTGCATTTGTATCCACTTTCTCAGAGCTTTTTGTTTCATTCATACCTCTGAGTACCCTTGAAAGATTCTGGCGATAACGGTTAAGGCTTACTTCACCGTCAAGATCTATTGGTAGGTTTTTCTTGCACTCACATATCTTTAACAGAAGTTTTTTCTTCTGTTCGATAAGGTACATCGAAAACTCTATCAGATCATTGATATTGTCGCTGTAATCAAAGTCGTTTTCTATGAGAACTGTTTCATTCTCTGCTTCGGGGTTTGCTTTTTTATACAGATAGGTTTTCTTTGTTGTTGTAATATACGAGCTGTCATTTAAAAACATCTGTGTTTTGCCTAAAACGTCATTTAATTTGTTCTGGTATCTGAAAGCTTCTTTTAAATTCATGCTGCTTCCTCCTTATTAATCATTTTTTCTTCTTTCATTACTCTCTTTGGAATAAATCCGTACTTATTATATTCAATGGGCTTACCCTCTGTTTCCGCCTTACAAACCGGACAGGAAAGTTTCTCTTCGCTCTCCATTCCGTAGAACGAATATATTTTTTCCATTTTAACTAAACACTTCTTACATTTCATAAATCAGCCCTCCCAATATTCTCATATTTCCGATAACTTGTACTTCTTTTAAAGCTGTGGTTTAAACTTTGCTG
>ONAH01000106.1 GCA_900315715.1 uncultured Eubacteriales bacterium | reverse complement strand
TAAATAATTAATCATGTCAACAATAAAGAAATAAATATAAATCAGAAATGTTTTTGTTATTTTAATACAATTTTGTTGGATTTATATATTAACAGTAAAAATAGCAGCGCAGAGTAGCTAAATGAAATTAATGACTTTGCCGTAACTAAAGATAAATTTGGTAAATCCAGAACCACAAAACAGAATTCTAAAATAATGGACAGCATTATCCTTTGGTGCAGTATTTCCTTGTAAATATCTGTTTAGAACTGATTATTTACATATACAAAGTTGGTAAGTGTTGTTTCATTTATCCTATTAAATGATACCATTTCTCGTTATTGTGAGTTTTATGCACTACATTAACAAAACAAAGCTCTTTACTTCCAGAAGCTAAGTTTAGAATCGTCGAGTCCTATATTCTTTGCGTAAAAAATCGGATTTTGTTTCTCTTTCTTTTGCTTTTCGTAGTCCTTTAGAGCCTTTACAACAATACCGGATAGAATAACACAGCATGGTATATTGATCAGCGTCATTCCGCCCATTGTTATGTCTGCAAGCGTCCATGCAAAACTCATCGGCATCAATGCACCAATAAATATTATTATTACGCAAACCACATAGAATCCTGACATAAATTTCTTCGACGGTTTTTTCTTTTTATTTAGATACGCAAGTGCATTGTCAACATAATAAAGATTACCTATTACTGTAGTAAATGCAAATAATACCATCGCAAACGTTATGAATGCGGGTCCAAAACCCTTAAACACAGTTGACACGGCATTCTGAACATACGGTGCGCCTGATACGCTGTCACTAATCTCAACACCCGATGTTATACACATCAGTGCTGTTGCCGAACAAAGTAGCATTGTATCTATATATACTGATACAGTCTGCACAAGTCCCTGTTTTACCGGGTGAGTAACATCTGCCGACGCAGAAGCATTCGGTGCTGAACCTACACCGGCTTCGTTTGAATACAATCCACGTTTGATACCATATACCATGCATGACCCACTTAAACCTCCAAATATCGCTCTGAAATTAAATGCATCCTTAAAAATCAGAACAAACGATGACGGTATATTCGTAATATGAGCAATTATAATTACGATGGACATTATTACATATCCTATACCCATAAAAGGTACTATTTTTTCCGTTAGCTTAATTATCCTGTTTCCACCGCCAAAAAGACAAACTGCAGTTGCACCTGCAAGTAATCCACCTACCATCAGCGGCGTTAATGTTTTGTCGTAAAAACCGTACACCTCAAATGACGATTGCAGATTAAATGAACAAAGCAAATTAAAACCAAACGCATATGTTGCAATAAGAAATATACAGAAAAGCACTGAAATAATCGGTTTTCCGATGGCCTGCTCTATGTAGTATGCTGGACCGCCGTAACAGCTTCCGTTCTTGTCTTTTCGCTTAAATATCTGCGCAAGCGTACTTTCTATAAAAGCTGATGACGCTCCAATAATACACATAAGCCACATCCAAAAGCATGCGCCTGGCCCTCCTAAGCAAATGGCTGTTGATACACCGACTATATTTCCTGTACCTACTCTTGATGCAGTTGAAACCATAAGCGCCTGAAAGCTTGATACCTTCTGATCGCCTGCCGGCTTCTCCATTATCAAACGACAAGATTCGCCAAACAAACGCAGCTGAACAAACCGTGTTCTTACCGAAAAAAACAGTCCTGCCGCTGCAAGAACTATTATTAGTATCGGGTAATACATTACATCGTCGATTTTGTTTAGCAGTTCCATTATCGTGTTCACAAGTATAACACCCCGTAGTTAGAATAGTATTAAGTTAATTATATATGAAATGACGTAATAAAGCAAGAATATTTTTGCTGTTTTTACTAAATATTGGGTTTTTATGCAACATTTACAGTTAATAAAGTCAAGGATATCTACCCATTATATTTCACTTTTCAATATTGAGATGTATAGTATTTAACAATGATTTTTATTCTTTCCTTGGAATGAATAAATAATAATAACAACACAACACCTCACCTGTCTAAAGATATTCTTACCACTGCTAACAAATTTTTTGTTTGATTGTTGCCATTATATCCGTTGACATATGTATTTTTATGTGTTACAATGTTATTATAAAGTACTTCCCACACAAAGAAATAACACTTCTACATTAAAAAATATCTGCTGTCAACACCCAATAAATAATTAAATTAGACAAAAGGGGGACTTTATTATGCCTAGAAAAAAAATCGAACCGACACGTAATGCATTAATGGAAATAAATACTAATGAAACTGTTCATAAAAAGGAGATACCTGCCATATGTCGCCGTATTAGATATTACAGAGAACTTCTTGGTATCGAACAAAAAGAATTGGGAGCACGACTAAATGTCGTCGGTAATGCTGTTTCCAATTGGGAAAACGGTCGTGCACGCCCGGATATCAACCTTCTTCCGGATCTTTGCGATGTGCTTGGAATTACACTCTACGAACTATTTGATATTGACGATCCACTGTTAAGACACACAAAGCGGGAACAATACCTTTTGTCTCGTTATCGTAATTTAAGCGACAGCAACAAATATCTTGTTGATAACCTGATTAATTCAATGGAACGTTTAGGTATGGTATCCGAAATACAAGATATTACAGAGATAACCCTTTTTGACAAACCACTCGCCGCAGGTATTGGCGATCCCACAGAGTTTGACGATACGGGTGAACCGCTTTTTCTGTATAATTCTGTTTTAACCAAGAAGGCTGACTGCGCCTTTTGTGTTAACGGTAACAGTATGGAACCTACATATTCCGACGGAGATATCGTCCTTGTGCAGCGTTTCCCGCGCTGCTCTAATCCTAAACCCAATGATATCGGAGCTTTTATCGTGGGCAACGAACTATATGTAAAAGAATATCAAAAAGACGGTCTCTATTCTCATAACAAAAATTTTGCACCTATGCATTTTTCTGATAATGAACGTGTTTACTTTATCGGAAAAGTAATAGGTGTTGTCGGTGAAGATGATATTGCCTCGCAGGAAGATGTTGATAAATACTTTTTAATGCATGAAAATGATTAGCGGGCAGGTGGGTATCCATGGAGCATATTTACATCTGTATAGATCTCAAATCATTTTATGCATCCGTTGAATGTGTCCAACGTGAGCTTGATCCACTAAAAGCAAAACTGCTTGTTGCTGACGAAACCCGCTCGGATCAGACAATCTGCCTAGCTGTTTCCCCTGCTCTCAAAGCTATCGGAGTACCAAGCAGACCACGATTATTTGAAGCAAAACGTGCTATCTCTAAGTATGAAAATATATACAACACAAAAGTCAACTTCATTATTGCTGTACCTAGAATGGCTGAATACGAGAGGGTATCGGCGCAAGTTTACTCCATATATCTTCACTATGTTGCCCCGGAAGATATTCACATTTACAGTATTGATGAGTGCTTTATTGACTGCACACCGTATCTGCATTTATATGAAAAAGAAGCACGCAAACAACACAAACACCCTGCTCATGTCATGGCTATGACAATGATTCGGGAAGTTTTGAAAGTAACAGGTATTACAGCAACAGTCGGCATAGGTACAAATATGTATCTTGCTAAAGTAGCAATGGATATAGTTGCAAAAAAATCACAGCCCGATAAAGACGGTGTGCGTATTGCGGAGCTGAACGAAAAAAGTTACCAATATCTTTTATGGGATCATACTCCTTTGACCGATTTTTGGCAAATCGGTGCCGGAAAAGCTAAAAAACTTCAAGAAGCATATATGTTCACTATGGGCGATATTGCACAGCAGACAATCTGGAATGAAGAATGGTTTTACAAAACATTTGGCATTGACGGTGAAATTCTAATTGACCACGCTTGGGGAATTGAACCGGTCACAATGAGAGATATTAAATCATATCATAGTGAAAGCAAATCGCTCTCAAACGGACAGGTGCTTCCTCAATCGTACAAGTTTAGTGAAGCGCGAAATGTATTCTTAGAAATGACTGATGTACTATGCAACGATATGTTTAAGAAGAATTTGATCTCAAAAACATTTACATGGTTTGCAAGCTATGATCACAAAAGTCTTGAATACTTCCCTTACTATGACGGTGATATATCAATAGACTTTTATGGCAGATTACATCCAAAACATTCTAACGGAACAGTAAAACTGAGAAATTCTACAAATCTTTTAAAAGAACTGTCGCCTGTTTTACTCTCATCATTTGACAACAAAACAAATCACAATCTTTTATTCAGGCGGCTTGGTATATGTGCTGACAATGTCATTTGTAACAATGGTGTTTATCAGTTTGATATGTTTACTGATTATGAGAAACAAGAAAAAGAACGGCGTCTTCAAAAGGCTATGGTCGAAGTAAGAAATAAATACGGAGTAAGTGCTGTATTCAAAGGTAATAATCTTTTACAAGGAGCAACTACATTAGAAAGAAATCAACAAATTGGAGGTCATAAAGCCTGACAAAAAAGAGGTGGTATTGATATGAAATCCAATGATTATGATGATATAGGAATATGTCAAATTCCCGAAAAGTTTAAGTATTCAGAAGTTTCCGAACATGGCAGACCGCATCACGAAAAGTTTGATGATTTCTATAATAAACACCCGTTTATGGAAATATCAAAGAGAGCAAAAATTTTCTCTCCTTTCGATGCACTAAGAGGTTTTAATGAAGCTGTTTCTGCTAAAGAGATACAATATCAGCCAAAAATCATTCTTGATGAAAGCGAACTTGATAAGCTTAACAGAACACTTTCAGTATTACATCAATTAACCCAAAACAGCCGTATTGCCAAACATAATCGTATTATTATCTCAGTAACATATTTCGTACCATGCACTGACATTAACAGCGAATCATACGGATTTCGTGGAAAATATGTTACACTTAACGGTATCTGTATGAAAGTTGATGGAACAGTTTCAAAGACAATAACAGTTGACACATCAATTATCCCTATCGGCGATATTCTGAAAATCAATTCAGAAAACGAACATTTGAAACTCATATAATTTTGAATCGGTAAAAAGGAGCTGCATTTTATGAACCAATTATCATTATTTCCCTCAGAGATTATAACAACTGCTGCTCCTGTCACGGTAATATGGAATCCTTGGCATGGTTGTACGAAGGTATCCCCAGGCTGTTATAACTGTTATGTTTACCGCCGTGATGCGGAATACGGCAAAGATACGAGTATTGTAACCAAAACAAAAGCGTTTACCATGCCACTTTCAAAATATAAAACCAAAGAATTGAAAGGACAGTACAAATATCCGTCCGGTACTACATTTATGACTTGCTTTACATCGGATTTCTTTCACAAGGCAGCTGACGAGTGGCGTACCGATGCATGGCAAATAATTAAAAATCGCTCCGACTGCTGCTTTTATATGGTAACAAAGCGACCGGAACGAATTAAAAAATGTTTGCCGCCAGATTGGAACGATGGTTATTCAAACGTAGAAATATCCTGTACTTGTGAAAATCAAGCTATGGCTAATAAACGCTTACCGATATTCTTACAGCTGCCAATTAAGCATAAGTCAATCATTCATGAACCTATGCTTGAGCAAATAGATATCAGACCGTTTTTAAAAAAATACGCAGACCAAATCGAATGTGTCTCTGTCGGAGGCGAATCGGGAACTAATGCAAGGCTGTGCGATTTTTCGTGGATACTTGACAGTCATATGCAGTGTATGGAATATAATGTTGACTTTCATTTTCACCAGACCGGTGCCAACTTCAAAAAGGGCAGCAAGATTTATGATATACCAAGAGATCAGCAACATACACAGGCAATAAAATCGGGACTGGATACGCATAATGGTGTGCTTTTGAGTTGTGAAGGTTTGCAGTAAAGAAGGTGACTAATAATGTGTACACGATTTTATGCAGCACTATCGCCCGAACTAAGACCATATATTGAAGCTGCTCAAAAAAAGAAAACTGCAGAATATCTCATGCGGTATTTGGCCAAACCTACAACGATGACGGGAGAGATTCGTCCAACAGATATGGCTGCCGTAATCGCACCAAATAAGCACGGTGTACGCTCTGTGTTTCCTATGCTTTGGGGATTCTATGTAGAGAGCCTGCACAAACCACTTGTCAATTGTCGTATTGAAACTGCAAAATTAAAACCTCTTTGGAGTGACTCATGGCAACAACGCCGCTGCGTTATTCCTGCCTCATATTACTATGAATGGCAGCATTACTCAGATATTAACGGCAAGGTAAAAACCGGCGATAAATTTGCAATACAGCCCTGCGACTTTAAAATCACATACCTTGCAGGACTGTATCGAATAGAAAAATTTCGTGATTTAAAATATCCTGTTTTCGCTGTACTTACAAAAACTCCAACAGCCAAACTTCAAGAGATACACGACCGTATGCCGCTGATACTTCCGGAAAGTGCTATTGATGAGTGGATCAGTCCGGATGGTGAACCTAATAAGATTATCGAAACCGCAGTGAGCGATTTCATTATTGAAAAAGCTTAAAACATATGAACATATTAAACACAATACACGACCTTGAACTCCTCATAAGCTGCCATTCCGCCAACTTTGATATACTCTGCTGCAACACACCTACCACCAAGCGGCGAACCGCAGGTTTCAACACAGCCCTTGCATTTTTCTATAAAACTACATTTCTCACAACTTGTTTTGCAATATGTATTCATAATAAATCCTCCTATATTAATGACCTATAATCCACTTATCTAAAAAATCCATTTGCTCAGGTGTATGAAACCAATGCTCTCCAGTTTCCATTACCGTAAGACTTGCATTATTACAATCAGCAAACTTTCTTATCGTTTCATATGATGTCAGTTCGTCATTTCTACCGTAAAGAATATGAGTTGGAACACCCCACTTAATGGGGTGTTCTCTTATGTAACACAAATACTCCCAAGACAAATCTTCACCAAATGCTGTGCTTATCTCTCCTTTTTGCCTCAATTCAGACTCAGACACATTCGCCCGTTTCATCATATTACAAATAAGCAGCTCCATATCTACAATTGGAGAAATAAAATATGCCTTCTGTACCATGTCGGCAATTTCTGAATTCATGCTAAAAAAACCACCTATACTGTTTGCAATCAAGATAATACTGTCATAGACTTTTTTCAAGCGTTTTATCTCCTCATGAATCTCTCTACCTGTTTCCCATGGACTGAACGTTTTGTAATCAAGCCCCAATATATCACAGTTAGGAAAAAGATGTTTGTAATGCTCGCTTTCCGCTGCGCTGCCGCCTTTTCCGTGAATGTATATCACTGCAGTTTTCATTTTATCCCTTCTTCCATTTTTTTAATCCGTTTTTACTAAACCAATACACCACACTCATAATCATGCTATCTGAAAATACCATTTCAATGTATCTGTTCCGTTACATGATATCGTGAACGGTAAATGAGATCCTTCTCATAGCCGTCTGTATAAACCCTTCCTTGCTTTCGGGAAGTTTACCAATATTTCTACTTGATCCAAAATATTCTTCATAACGGGTTTCCGCAGAATCAATAAGCGCATTCAGAATATCTTCTTTTCCTCTAATTTGATTGACGCCTGTTCCGTCATATCCATTCTCCGCAAAAAGAGTTAATGCTTCTTCCATTATTCTTTCTTTCGTCGTAATAATATCCCCCGGATTTAAAGCTAATGTTAATTAGCTTAATTGTAACTAATAACCATTAGCCTGTCAAGCACTATTATTATGTTATTTGAAATTATAATCATAAACGATAAAGGTAATATTTGATTTAGCTTAAAACATATTTGATTTAATTTCAAGTACGATTATTATTTTACATCATTGACGAAAACTCATATTAATGTTATGATATATTTGGTGATAAGCATGAGCAATTTTTTACTATATGACGATAACGCAACATCTGTCAGTGAAATTGAAGAGCTTCTTAAAGCTTCTCTTGATAATTCAGAACATAATATATTTACGGCGTCCCAAATGGATGAAGCTAATCGTATCTTAGAAACAGAAAAAATAGATATTGCCTTTCTTGACATTGTTCTTGAAAATGGCAATGGTATTAATTACGCTATAAATATCCAAAGTCGTTATCCTAATATTCAGGTAGTTTTTGTTACAGGATATGTGATGTACAGTGAACATATTTTTGATGCACAGCCCTCCGGATTTCTTATAAAACCAGTTACCCTAAACAAAATAAAAAGAGTTCTTGAACAACTTAGCGTTACTGATGAAAACAAAAACAACGTTGCTGACGTACTGATATACTCTACAAAGGAAAGCGGCGTTATGAGTTTTCCGTTTGCTCAAATAGGCTATTTTGAGTATTCGCACAGAAAAATTTTCTTCTTTACACCCGACGGTAAGGAAATAGGTTCCTTTCCATGCCGTATCAATGAGTTCGAAAGCAAGCTGCCAACGTACTTTCAGCGCTGCCATTACTCATTCTGGATCAATCTTGCACTTACAAAGGAAATATGCCGTTATCAAGCGATAACCATCAAAGGTACTGTCGTACCGATAAGCCAGAATAGATTTATGAACACCCGAGAGGCTTACGTCAGGTATCTGACGAAAAAAATGTAATTTTTTCATTTGTATAGAAATGAGGTATGAAAGTTGACAATCACAACAGCTGATCTTCTCGGACAATTTAACATCGTCTTTCCGATGTTTTTCTGTGTATTCTACCTTCAACAACTTGATTTGCTGAAGTATAAGATTATCCCGACATGGCTCTTGTTTGCATCTGGCATGGTCGCCAAATTTCTTATCGTTGAAAAGGCGCTTGCAGTTCCGACTGAGAATCCGCTCTCATCTGCTGCCGGAATTGTAGTTTTATTACTTGCGATTGTTTTTCTGGAAAAAGGCGATTATAAAAAAAGGATATTATTCACACTTTGGAGCCTTGTGTGTATGTTTATTTCCTTAGGTATTATTACGATCACTATCTATAGCCTTTATGACCTTCACTCGTGGACAGAAATCATTGATCTTGGCATGTATTCATTAGGTCAGACACTTTCGTTTGATACTCTATTCGCTCTCTTGATGCTCACTTGTATTGTCGTGAAAATGAAACATCGAAACTTAAAGCGTGATATTGTTAGTATAGCAATAATTGTATGCTTCTCTCTTCTCCATTACGTAATCATAGTAGTATATTTTTCCGATTATTCTGCTGTATCAGAACGAAATTTGTTTTTCCAAAACCTCCTCCAGTTTATCATGATTATACTCTTGATCGGACAGTACTACATCTTCCTTGCACATCAGGAATCCGATCGGAATCTTGAAGAGTTGAAACAGCTTAAGAAAGAACGTGACTATAACCTGCGGTACTATGAACTTGCAAAGAAAAATGAAACTGAAACAGCACAGCTTCGCCACGATCTGCAAAATGAAATCCGCACAGTGCGTGCGTTGATCAAAGACGGTGAATTTGAGAGCGCAGACAATATCTGGAGCGAAATGCAAACACGACTCAACAGCACAAAAGCAGTTAAGTACTGCTCTATGCCTCTTCTGAATGCAGTACTTAACGTTAAACTCTCCGACGTTGATAACAGCCAAATTTCAACTGATATCGTACTTCGAAGTTGTGAGCTTATGCCACTGTCGCCTTACAACGTTTGCAGTCTTTTCGGAAATCTGCTCGACAACGCGATTGAAGCCGTAAAAAAAGAAAAAGGTGACAAGGAAATTATTATGCACAGTTCGGTAAAAAATGGTCTTTTCCTTCTCAAAGTACAAAACACTTGTACAATCGTACCGCAGATTGACAAGCATAAGCATTTTATTTCTGACAAACAGGAACCTGACCATGGTCACGGTTCTCGTATAATTAGACGTATTGTTCAAGAACATTCAGGGCAATATATAGCGGAACTCGAAAACAACATGATGACGGTTATCGTTGCGTTACCTGTTAAGGCTATGGAACAATAATTCTAAGACAACTATCACATTGATAGTTTTTCACTTATACAGTTATAATAACAAATATAAATGCACACTTGTATTGTATCTAACAAGTGTGCATTCCTTTTTTATATTATACTTATTTCAATGTTTTAAGTAGTAACAATACTACTTCTTGCAGTAATGCTTGAATGGCAGTCGAATAAAACTAATGATAAATATGAAAAAACATTTAGATTTCTCTCGTAAGTAAATTTATGGAATACTTCTCATTCTTTTTAAACAAGTTTATAATTAATTGATAATTTTTCCACAAACATTGAAGGCTATGCTAAAAACTCAGTATATAAACTTCATTTTTCACAACTACTAATTATATTTATTCCATATTCTCTCGAATTAACTGCACACACAAGTAGGTTAATTGTATTCCTTGTAAATGTGCTTAAACTTCCCGCTAACTTTATTTGCCTGAGGAAGTTCATCAGAAAGATATATCTCGATATCTTTCAGACCTTTCTTACTAAAAAAATCAATAAGTTCCTTTCGGGCTTCCTCAAATACACTTAGTCGATCATCAGCAACAATACGCAGTTCCAGCCTGGTTTCCGATCTCTGTATAACCTGAAAACGTCGCATATTCTTTACTTCTTCTAATATTTTATACAATGACATCGGTGCTATTTTAACACCGTTCGCAAATAAAAGTATATCATCTGTTCTTCCTTCAATTTCAATCCAGTACGTGTTTCTTCCGCATTGGCACCTTTCGTCGTGTACAATAATGCGATTAGTCAGTTCATAGCGAATAAACGGTTGTATATAATTAGCAAGATTTGTGATAAGAACCTTATCGGAAAGAACTCCAAATCCCACAGGATGGTTGTCCTTGTCCACAGGCTCAACTATAACCCAATCCTCGTTAATATGCAGATGACCTTCAGAACATTCACAAGCTATTTCGCCAGCTTCGGTACACGAATAATGTGTCTGAACATAACAGCCAAATTTATTGCTCAGCTTTTTACGAATCTCATCTGTGAGCAACTCTCCTCCCGTTATCACTACATCCGGGTGTATATTAAGCTTGTCATAATCAGCAAGCAAAGAAAGATTTGCGGGATATCCGCTCAACATTGCAGGCTGAAAATCATTTAGCTGTTTTATGATTTGTTCTTCGGGTGCATTTACATCAACTGTTATTTTTGTTTTCTTACGGGGCATCTTCAGCTGAAGATATCTTGACATTCCACATGCAAGATAAAATCCGTAATTTGCGAATACCCCTGCAGTTTTTTTGCCATGTTTCATGAACGCTTTGAAATCCTCTTTGCGTGCAAAGGTACGGAAAGCAGCTATTGCAGAAGATACATCTATATTTTGTTCATCGTATAGCACTACTGCGGGATTCCCTGTGGAACCTGATGTTTTGAATATCAAATACTTACCGTCGATCATGTGTCCTACCCGTTCTATGTCTTCGGTAAATTCATCAATTCGTTTCATACTCACACTACGATCGGTAAGTACATCATCAAAATTCGCCATCATTGTCGGTTTACTCGTTGGCGAAAGATCCTGTAATTTGAATTCATTTGTAGTTCCGGACAATAGATTGCTGTAATAGGGACTGTTTTCTTTTGCAAAGCGCACAAGTTTTTTCAATCTATTTTGCTGAAGTTGATTTATCTTTTTTCGTGAAGCGTTATTTCCTACGTATGTTCTTATCATTTGTGTTATCAGACTCAAAACCATCACTCCATATACTAGATATCATTTTGATTATACTATATATATAAACAATATTCAAGTCAATTAATATGATTTAACAACTCTAACAATATTTCTACTGACAAACATAACATTTCATTACACTGGTCGCTTGTCTGAAAGCAAAACGATCTGTCTTTTGTACTACATAATCGCTTAAGTCTCTCCCAAAAAACTAATTCTCAAGAAACTTCAAATCGGTCATCTTTTATTGAATTTTTTGTAATTTTATTGATTAATTCTTCTTTTTGGTATATAATGAATATGTTACTATCCTATAAATAAACAAAATATACATAATTCTACACAAATATACTGTGATTAACTGATGGTTATCAGTAGCCAAAATGTTTGAACTCAAATTAGTTATTAACACAGACAGTACTTTTTTACTATCACCTGGCTGATGCTTACCATACACTGAGTCATTGCCATATTATGTTTATTTTCTTTTATTTATAGGTATTATTTGATATTGAGTTGTAAATATGGAGGAGCTGTTATGAGCAATAAAACAAACCAAAAAGATTCATCTTCAAAAACAAAGGTAATAGTGGGAATAATTATCGCAATATTAGTGTTGGCAATTATCGGATCAGGCTTATTTGTTCTGAAAAAAAGAACACCTAAGAGTGAAGAATCTGTTACCATTTCCAATTCAAGCGATTTTATCGTTAAAGACGTGCAATTTAAGGATAAATCTCTCAATTTAAAGGTTGGCGAAACGGTTACTCTTGACATTGTAGTTGAACCTGATAGTATTAAAACTGATGATATTGAATTTAAATCAAACGATTCTGCAGTTGCCAAGGTAGATGTAAACGGAAAAATAACAGGATTTGCACCGGGCAGCACTACTGTTACGGCAACTCTTAAAAGTGACAGCACCATTATGTCAACTATTAATGTTAAAGTAATCAATGATACAGATACCGCAGAAACAAAATCTGTTATTGACAGTTCTACGGACAAAAACTCTGATACTGATACAACAGTGAGTAAAAAGCAAAGTGACAAGAATTCAGATTTCGACACAAAGAAAAAGGAGACTTCTTCAACAGTAACGTCAAAAAATCCTGACAACAATAAAAACTCTGTTAGTTCTACTGTTAATTCTAATGTAAGTAAAGTTGAAGAAACCTCCACAAGTACAAGAGTATCTCAGCCTGATAATTCTACAAACAATAACCAATCAAAGGACGAATCATCTCAAAACACTGAGGTGAGCAGTAAAACTGATAATACTCCAAGTGAAAAGGAAGAAAATACCAGCTCCACCACTGTAACTACACCCAATAATACTTCTGAGTTTATTGATCCCAACAGCGTTGGCAAAAGTATTCCTATCAGCTTCGTCGGAACCGATGAGAAAAAAGTCAGCATTAGCTTTGATGCTTCATGGGGAAATGAAAACACTCAGTCTATCCTTGACACTCTCGATCAGTATGACGTTAAAACAACATTTTTCCTCGTTGGAATCTGGGTAAGAGCGTATCCGGATGATGTCAAAAAAATAGCACAGGCTGGCCACGATATCGGAAATCACTCTAACACTCATCCGGATCTGACACAACTTGATATGGCTAGCATAAAGTACGAAATGGAAACTTGCAGCAACGATATTGAAGCATTGACAGGATTCAGACCTACACTGTTCAGAAACCCTTACGGTGCTTACGATAACAGAGTTATCGGCACGGCTCTCGGTATGGGTATGGACTGCATTCAGTGGGATGTTGATACGCTTGATTGGACTAATAATTCAGGATCGGAAATATGTGCAAGAATACGAAATAATATCAAAAATGGTTCGATTATACTAATGCACAATGCAGGTGGAAGTACAGCAGATTCTCTGCCAATGATAATTCAAACTATTCGTGATCTTGGGTATGAGATTGTTCCAATTTCTGAACTATTACCGGACGGTGGTTACACCACAGATTATTCAGGTAGAGCTATACCGATAGATCCTCCGGAAAACGAATCATCAGATGATTCTGAAAGTACGATTTCTGAAAACAATCAATCCCAAAATTCAGATTCTTCAGATGATACAAATGTTGATAATAGCGATTCATCAAGCAATACTTCTTCAGAGAATTAAGATATAACCATCTTTTCTCCTACTTAATTATTCTATAACAATGACACAACCTCCGAAAGTTAGACCCAATATCTAACTTTCGGAGGTTGTTTAAATTATGTCAAGTTTTTTTATACATCATCATTTTATTAAACATATCAACCTATTTTCATATATCACTCATATGTTTTTTTAGATAATCTGCAAATTGAGATTTATTATACTTAAATTATAGCACTATTACTCCGATTTTTCTATCACTTATACTAATTGAAACAGGCAACCTAGGATATAGGCTGCCTGTAATGGCTAAAAATATGCAATTGTTTACGTCTTACACATCTTTATTAACAAATCGGCATAAATCAAAAACCTCTTAATACTCAAAATAGTTATGGCTCATTTTACGATAAACTATGATTCACAATTTTGTTTAGCGCAAATAGCTATATCTTTGCAAATAAAGTCATAATATAAGCCTGTTTTAAAGTCGAATAAATGATGCTAAATTAGCAAAAGCAAGTAACTAAGAATAATTTCAGTCCTGTTTCTCGCTTAATTTTTTTACCGGTTATCTCAGTGTAAAAACGATAGCTTGATACCCTGTGAGAAATGCAGACAACCATCATTTATCGGTTTATCTGCAATGCAAACAGCGTATTTGAATCCGTCATTCAAAAAAAACTCCTTAAAATAATAATGTCTGCTATCAACATTTTGTCTGACTGAAATACCGTTCTCTCCCATTATTATGCAGAACTCATTTAGAGGGAGATCAAAACCAAGCCCGGTCACTTTCATAAAGCTTTCTTTTAGCGTCCAGTACCGAAAAAACAAGTCATTACGATGAGCGTCATCGGTACAATTCATCAGCGACTTGTACTCTTCTGCGAAGAAAAAACGCTTGGCTATCTCCATATCAATGTCAATGACCTACTCAACATCGCAGCCAATGTCACTGTCCGAAACAACACACATCACCTTTGTGCCTGAGTGTGAGATGTTGAATTTAATATCACCCTTATTTGCAAGACAAGGCTTTTTATTATGCTCTGTCGTCATAGTGAAATCGGACACTCCCTCGGCACCAAGCGCATATTCAAGCAGCGCTCCGGCACCGAGAGACAGGCGTTTGTCCTTAGCAAAGACCATTCGATCGGTCTTTTTTTTGCGCTCAATAGATACAAGGCTGTAAAGCCGCAGGAATAGCTCTGTATCTTCAAGCTCTCTTACATCCGCAGTATATACCTTTATCTTCATATTTATTGATTGTGAAGATTTACTGTACTGTCAAAAAATCCGAGCGTTATGAGTGCATCCATCGCTTTTTCGATATAGCTTTCGCTTATGAGCGGCCACGAAAAACCAAGTCTATATAGTGCCTTTACAGTAAAGCTGTTATCGCTGTCAATAATTCTCTGTGAAGCATCGTGTGTGTTGTACGATATCAGCGCCGACACCAGCATATTTCTTTTTTCATCTGCAAGTGCTACTGCAAGCTCTTCGTCAAACTTCTTTGCAGACACAATATCTATGCTTATATTCTTCCTTTGCAGTATCGCAATAACATTTGCTAGGTGTGCGGGGTGACAACTATTTGCGTGGAATATGGTGAACTTGTCGGGAGTTCCTGCAAGCTGTATTATCGCCTGTGCGGTACTATCAATAGCGGAGAATTCTGCAAGGCTGTCCATTAACGATACGGGGAAACAACCTACCGCCGCAAACGCTCTCAAGCGGTTCATAAATCCGTTGTTACGGAAATTAGCCTGGAATTCACCATTCTCATTGCGGCTCATCAGGTTACCTACACGAACTATCTTTCCGCGCAGTCCTTTGTCACGAACTGCTGTAAGGAACGCTCTTTCAGCCTGCCATTTTGTGTTTACATATCGGTTTTCGAGTGACTGTCCGAAGTCAAGCATGTTTTCTCTCAGCACGACGTTTTCAGATATGCTGCCGTTTTTGCTCGTTCCCGCAACGCTCGCTGTTGACACCTGTACAAGCTTTTTATCAAGCTTCAAACAAATATCAATCAGATTCTCAACTCCATGAACATTCACACGTTCAAGAATATCACTGTTGCTAAAGTGCTTTACACATACAGCACAGTTTATGACCGTGTCGAAATCTAATCCCGCAAGCTTGTCGGCAAGACCTTCTTCTGTAATGTCGCCGTCACAAGCAATGAGTCTGCTTCCGAACAAATCGCTGAAATCATTGTCAAAGTAATACATCAGCATAAGCTTCAGTCTATCTTCAGCTGAAATCGAATGACCCTTGCGCACAAGGCAGTATATTTTCTTTGTATCGCTGTCTATAAGCTTTCTCACAACATGAATACCTAAGAAGCCCGTCGCACCTGTAACAAGAACATTTCCGATATCAGTATAAGTGATATCATCAACTTCTGCTTAACAATTATGTTTCAGCACATCGTAAAGGTCTTCCCTTTTGTCTGTTTGTACTATCGCAGTCTGTATTGTTTTCTCCTGCTTTGTGCCCTGCTGCTGATCTAAGAACGCTGCAAGCTTGCAAGGCGTTGAATAATCGAATACATCCTTATAGACTATCGGCAGCTTCATCGTCATGCACTTCATAGCTATCTTTGAAGCCGAAAGCGATGTTCCACCAATCTCGAAGAAGTCATCGTCCGCATACACTTTGTCAAGTCCAAGCGCCGATGAGAACATATCGCAGAACAGCTTCTCGTTATCGGTCTTAGCCTCAGCGCCAACCGTCCTTCTTTCTGTTGCTTTCGGCTCCGGCAGGCTTTTTTTATCCACCTTTCCGTTGCTGGTCAAAGGTATTTTGTCAAGCTGCATAAACACGGACGGTACCATATATGCCGCAAGCTTCTTCTTCAAATGCTCGGTAAGCTCTGTTATATCCACATTATCCGATGCAGCAAAATAAGCACACAGGAACTGTCCTGACTTCTGTATCATCGACAGCATCGCCTAACGGAAGGAAATCCGAATCTACTCCGTCAAAAATCTTGTCGTAATACTGTTTCGCTTTTTTATATACCTCTGTGCTTCGTGTCTTTTCTTCGTCCAATGCCGCTTCAAATCCGGTATATCCTTCTGCTTCAATGCATTCTCCTCTGTATGCCGAATTTATATCTTCAACAAGGATAGCTGCACTTGTTCCGTCGCAAATAATGTGGTGGAACTCCATATACAGATAGTTTCCGTCTTTTGTCTTATAAATACTTATGCGATAAAGACTTCCGCCTGATAACTCAAACGGCTGTACTAAATTATCCGGCAAAGAATCCGTGCCGTTTTTTAAGAATATCATTACCCACCATATCACCGCAGTTACTGCGCATATCGGAGTAATCATAGTATAAAACTTGCGTTTGTCGTTTACACGGCGGAAAAGCCTTGCAAATGCCGCACTAAAAAGCGCATACGGCAGAATGTACAATGGTGTAAATGATACAAAGATATCTTCACCAATAAGCAACTTCACGATATACCCAAGCACCGGAAGTCCGTATATAAACGGAGCTGCAAGACTTACCACAGCGCCAAGAGAAACATAAATAATCGTGTGAGCATTTAGCTTTTTCAGCAGAGCAAGTACAAGATATATGATACCGGAAATAAAGAATATATTTGTGTATTGTAGATATATCGGTATCAACATCTTTAGTGTGTTTCTTCCGACTTCGCTCAAAGTACCAATAATAAACCTAAATGGCAGAAGCAGTGCCGCAACGTATGCAATATTATTCAGATACTGATATATAACAAGCCTTACACCGCTCTTCACAAATCCCAACGGAGTAGCGTTTCTGCTATATACCGAACCGAAGCCCATAACAAAAATGAATATCGCAGCTCCCGACATCGAATTGAAAATGTATATCACTTGCTGGATAACGTCCGGCGTGCTAAATGTTGACTGATAGGCATGTATTATATAAATCAGAATCATAAAGATACCTTTCAAATAGTCATACTCTCGCTGTCTGCCTGTGTTTACTTCTTTATTATCATACCAGTTTAACATTTTGCTATTCCTTTCCCATTCAATCTCGCAGTCACCTTTTATGTATTAAACCTGTGTATACCTTACTTATGATACAGCAACTGATCAAGACTCTATGAACTACAATATTTACCATTTTTTTACTAACGCATATATATTTATAATTATAACATACAAAATGTTCACAAACTACTCATTGAGAGCTGTATTAGCAACATTAAATGTAAACATTTGTAAAATTTTACATTCTTCGTAATATTACACAAATTACTTGTTTATAAACTGAATAAAACCACACTTTCTTAATTGAACATATCAAAATAATATTAATAAACTCTCAAAATTATTATTTATCGGCAAATCTCTCCGCAATTAAGCACTTCAGTTCTTCATATCACACTTATTCTACTATCAATAGTGTATATATGTTTTTATTACAATGCGTACAATGAAATACTTAAAAAAAGCTCCTCTAACAACCTGTAACATTGTAGAGGAGCTTAATAATACTTTTTGTTAATTTTAATCTAATTATTTTATGGCATTATTTCTTTGTTCGTCTCTTGCTTTAATACTTACGACAATAAAGGCTATAGTTCCTGATAGTACAAATAATATCATAGCAAACAATAGGATACTTATATTATCTCCTGTTTGAGGCATTGACGTGGTTGAGGATGCTGATATACTACTAACAGAAACTGTATTTGAATTATTTGTTACATTGGATGAAGTTCTATTGCTTGTATTAGGATTATTGCTACTTGAACTACTTGAACT
>ONAH01000169.1 GCA_900315715.1 uncultured Eubacteriales bacterium | reverse complement strand
TACACATATATCCAGTTTCTAACTCTACCTTCCTCTCTGTCATTCTGATTTTTTATTATATCTTCCGGAGTTTTCGCATTTTCCTCAACACCCATATTGATAAATTCAAAATCATCTCTGTAAACATAACCCGTCACATCGCCGGTTTTATCGTGTCCTCCAACCGATATTAAATCTACTCCGTCAAACGCATGTCCGTAGGTATCGCCGTTTTTGTTTACACCTATATCGTACTGTCCGCTTGCAAATTCTTCGGGAGTAACTCCCCATTCCTCAAGGTTTTCAACCATATCTTCTCTTTTTTCATCTGTAATGTCAATATCTTTAGTTCTTGCAAAAACTGCGTCATACAGCGTATATGCCGCCGCACCCGTTAATGCAAGTATGAGTATTATTGCCGCAGTAACCGCCGCATACAATACGGCAACCTTTCTTAAAACAGGTGTATGTTTCGGTGTAGTGTAAAGCGTATAGAGTTTTCTTTTGTCGGGGAATTTAAGTGCAGATACAGCTTCACGATACTCGCTTGTAAGAGTGTTTTCTATATTCTTCATTGCAATTCCTCCTTGTACATTTTTTCAAGCAATTCTCTTGCTTTTTTCAGTCTGTCGCTTACAGTTGATTTCTTCACGCCTGTTATTTTTGCTGTTTCCTCAATCGTATATCCCTCTCCGTAGTATAGTTCCACAAGTATTCTGTACTTTGCAGGCAGCCTTTTTACGTCCTCCCATATCTCACACTTAGTAAGTTCACCTTTTTCATCGGGAATATTATCGTCAATATCAGTCTTGTTTCTGTTCCAAAAGGATTTTACAAGGTTTTTGGAAATATTTATCACCACTCTGAGCAGCCATGCTTTTTTATGCTCCTCATCTTCAAACTCCGGCGACTTTTTCAGATACTTTACAAAAGCTTCCTGTACTATATCCTCTGCGTCGGTTCGATTATTACAGTATGCATATGCACAGCGAAACATAACATCGGAATAGGTATCAACTGTTTTCTCAAATTCTTCTTTATTAATGCGCATCATTATTTTTACCTCCTTCTGTAATATACACAATTTACAGGGGGGATTTTTCCGAATTATTTTTGTTTTTTTGCAAAAAAACACGCCGACATTTCTGACGGCGTGCCTTGTGTATTAATTAATCTTCATCTTTTAGTCCGCAGCACTTCTTGTACTTCTTTCCGCTGCCGCATGGACACGGATCGTTTCTGCCTACTTTTTGCTTTACAGTCTTGCGTACAGGTTTTGGTCTGTCCGACTCTCCGTCCGAACTAGTCCATGTAGGTTTTGCAAGCTGTTCACGCTTGAGTACCATTCTTACAGCTTCCTGCTCCTGTTCAGCTTCCCTTGCGGCATTTATTTCTGCCTGCTTCTGAAGCTGCTCCTGGTGTCTTTGAAGCTGAAGTTCCCTTGCCTTCTGAAGTTCTGCCATAAGTCTTTGCTGCTCGTAGATCTTCTTCGGTACAGTGAGCATCAGTTTTACTGTATCCTGTCTTATGGAGTTTATCATCTCCTCAAACATATCAAAGCCCTCTATACGATACTCTACAACAGGATCATGCTGAGCGTAGCCTCTGAGTCTGATACCCTGTTTGAGCTGATCCATATCGTCGATATGATCCATCCAGTGTCTGTCTACACTCTTGAGAAGATTTACTCTCTCAATTTCTCTCATCAATTCAGGCGGCAATAGCTTTTCATTCTCCTCGTAGATTGCCTTTGCTTTTTCTACAAGCTTATCTATTACATACTCGCTTTCGGTTTCTTTAAGTTCTTCCTCTGTTAGGTTGAGATCTTCGTCATTATCGAAAATAAGCCAACCTTTATAGAACTCCTTTAGTCCCTCAAAGTTCCATGTTTCTTTTGTATAGTCTTCAGGCAGATACTGTGCAACTGTTGATTCTATCGTCTGTTCGATCATCTTTATGATAGTATCTCTTATATCATCGCCGTTTAGCACCTGATCTCTCTGACCGTAGATAATCTCACGCTGCTTATTCATTACATCGTCATACTGAAGTACGTTTTTACGAATGTCAAAGTTTCTGTCCTCAACTCGCTTCTGCGAATTCTCAACTGCCTTTGAGAGAGCCTTGCTTTCAAGCGGCATATTCTCCTCTACCTTAAAGGTATTCATAATTGCCTTAATTCTGTCGCCTGCGAACAGTCTGAGAAGATCGTCTTCGCCTGAGAGATAGAATCTTGACTTTCCGGGATCTCCCTGACGTCCCGAACGTCCTCTTAGCTGATTATCTATACGTCTTGACTCATGACGTTCCGTACCCATGATGAACAGACCGCCTGCCTCACGAACCTCATCAGCTTCGCCTTTTATTTCTTCCTTGAACTTATCATTTAGTTCTGTAAAACGTTTTCTTGCTTTTAAGATTTCCGCATCATTTGTATCTGCAAAGCCCGTTGCCTCTGCGATCATTTCTTCTTCGAAGCCCTCTTTACGCATTTCAGCCTTTGCCATATACTCAGCGTTACCGCCAAGGATAATATCGGTACCACGTCCGGCCATGTTAGTAGCAATAGTAACGGCTCCTTTTTTACCTGCCTGTGCTACTATCTCTGCTTCCTTTTCATGGTGCTTTGCGTTAAGAACATTATGAGCGATACCCTTATTTTTGAGAAGTGAACTTAGCAATTCTGATTTCTCAATAGATACCGTACCTACAAGTACAGGCTGTCCGTTTTTATGAGCCTCAATAATATCCTCAATAACAGCCTCAAATTTACCGTTTTCGGTAGAGAAAATAGCGTCCGGCAGATCTTCTCTCAGTACAGGCTTATTTGTCGGTATCTCCACAACATCAAGCTTGTATATCTCTCCGAACTCCGACTCCTCTGTCATAGCGGTACCCGTCATACCGGAAAGCTTTGTATATAGACGGAAGTAATTCTGGAATGTAATTGTAGCAAGAGTTTTGCTTTCACTCTCAACCTTTACGCCCTCTTTTGCTTCGATAGCCTGATGAAGTCCCTCGTTATAGCGTCTGCCGTACATCAGTCGGCCTGTAAACTCATCTACAATAATAACCTGATCGTCCTTTACAACGTAGTTTACATCACGCTTCATTACGGAATGTGCCTTTATAGCCTGATTTACATGGTGCTGTATCTCAAGGTTATCAGGGTCTGTAAGGTTCTCTATGTTAAAGAACTTCTCTGCCTTCTTAACGCCAACTTGTGTAAGGGTAGCTGTTCTTGCCTTTTCGTCAACAATATAATCTATACTGTTTTCTTTGTAATAGTCCTCATTGTCCTCTTTAGAGTCTATCTCCTCAAAAACTTTCTTTTTAAGCGTGCGTGCAAGCTGGTCTGCCTTTTCATAAAGTTCCGACGATTTATCTCCCGGACCTGATATTATAAGCGGTGTTCTTGCCTCATCTATAAGGATTGAGTCAACCTCATCGACAATAGCGTAATTGTGACCTCTCTGAACCTTGTTCTCCTTATAAACAACCATGTTGTCACGCAGGTAGTCAAAGCCCAGTTCGTTGTTCGTACCGTAAGTAATATCTGCGGCATACGCACTCTTTCTCTCTTCGGGCTTTAAGTCATGCACGATTAGTCCTACCGTAAGTCCAAGATAGCGGTACAGCTTGCCCATCCATTCAGAGTCACGACGTGCAAGGTAGTCGTTTACGGTTACAATATGAACACCCTTTCCTGTAAGGGCGTTTAGGTATGCAGGCAAGGTTGCAACAAGAGTTTTACCTTCACCTGTCTTCATTTCGCTGATTCTTCCCTGATGAAGCACAATTCCGCCCAATATCTGTACCGGGAAATGCTTCATACCTAAAACTCTCTTCGACGCCTCACGGCACACCGCAAATGCATCGGGTAGAATATCATCGGTTGTTTCTCCCTTTGCAAGTCTGTCTTTAAGTATATCGGTTTGTTTTTTGAGTTCTTCCTCACTCATTTCGGCGTAGGTTTCCTCAAGCTCCAATATCTTATTGAGAGTAGGCTTGATACGTTTAATTTCCTTTTTGCTATAATCTCCAAACAAAGCTTTCAGCAAGCCCATCTTTATCACCTCATATTTTAATATAAAGCAGAAATTTCCATTCTATGTTAATTTTATCACATATCTAAAAAAAAATCACTACTATTTTAAAGATTTTTTTAAATTATATCATTATTTACAATTATTAATGAATATATGCCTGTAATACTTACATTAAAAGCCAAATATACATTAATGAACTCTTTTGCTTATCCACACATTTTTCTCAAGGCACTGTTTTTAACAAAACGGAGGTACAACTTTGAATAAACGCAAATTTATCAAAAACTCACTCATCATGACCATAATTATGCTCATCTCTCAGGTACTTTCCGCACTGCTTAATGTATATCTCAGCAATAAGCTGTCCGCAGAAGGTATGGGAATATATCATCTTACGCTCAATGTGTTTATATTTTTCGCTTCGTTTTGCACAACAGGCGTAATGATTACCGTTACAAGAATAGTATCTGAATTACATACTCTGGGCAAATTCTCCACAGCTAAACTCTCCGCTATTGTATGTTGTTGCGTTCTGGCATTGGCAGGGACGGCGGCGGGAATACTATTGTTTACACTTGCCGAAACAATCTCAGTCAAATTTCTTGGTGACGCACGCTGTACGGTATCTCTCAAGGTACTGTCAATAAGCCTTCCGTTCATGGCGGTTTCATCGGGCATTAGGGGATATTTTCTTGCATTAAGGGCGGCCGTACGCTCATGTGCCGATCAGCTTTGTGAGGCGTTGGTACGAATAGCCGTATGTTATTCTATCGTTGTACCGTTTTCCGCAAGAGGTTTGGAGTACGCATGCTGTGCCGCCGCAGTATCTCTTACGGTATCGGAAATCGCAAGTTTTATTATATCGCTTGTGCTTTTTATCTTTGGAACATCAAACACATTATCCGATAAAACCTTGCCCCGAAAAATAAAACATAAAATACTCTCAATAATACTTCCCGTTACGGCAAGTTCCGTACTGCGTTCGGGACTTGGCATGACAGAAAACACACTTATACCACTTGGGTTACAAAAGCACTCCATGAGTGTTTCGCAGTCTCTCTCAACTTACGGCATTATTCATGGCATGGCACTTCCTGCAATATCTTACCCATACATATTAATTTCGTCTTTTTCATCAATGATTATACCCGAAATGAGTGAGGCACACGCTAAAGGTAACATAAGTTACATTAAACGTGTTTCAAAAAAAGTTCTCATCAGTACGCTGACCTTTACACTACCAATGACAGTATTATTTTATTTTTCCGCTGACATGGTAAGCTGTCTGTTATACGGGGGAAAAAGTGCGGGAGTATATATCAGAATTTTATCTCTTACAATACCGTTTATATATACTGACCATGTAGTTGACGCATTATTAAAGGGACTAAACGAACAGCTTCACTATTTTCTTTACAATATTATCGACTCAATAACACGCACCATACTTGCTTTGTTTCTTATCCCAAAATACGGAGTACCCGCTATTATAGTAATCATTTTTATCAGCAGCATATTAAACTCTACTCTCTCAGCCTTACGTTTACTCAAAGTCACAAACCTTGAAATCACTTTTAAGGACGTAACAAAACCAATACTTGCAGTTGTTTGCACCTTTCTTCTATGCTGTATGGTTTTCTAAAAAAACAAAAACCGCTCTTTAACAGAGCGGTGATTTGCATAGCATTAACAATACTATTACTGAGCAGCGTTAAGCTTCTTAACAAGAGCGGCCTTATTTCTTGCAGCCTTATTCTTGTGGAGTAAACCCTTAGCGGCAGCCTGATCAATCTTCTTGATAGCAACCTTTACTGCTTCTGCCTTATCAGCAGCATTAGTATCAATAGCTGTGTTAGCCTTCTTAACTGTTGTCTTCAATGCAGACTTAGCAGCCTTATTCTGAGCTGTTTTAGTTGCGATAACCTTAACACGCTTCTTAGCTGATTTAATGTTCGGCATTGTAAGCACCTCCTTTAATATATCTCATTCATATAATATAATAGCATTAATCAAGAGAAAAATCAAGAGGTTTTCGCAAATTATTTACAGTCCTGTAAAAATCTCCACAGTGTATGACGGTTAGGCGATTTTCGTTAAAAAAACTATACAAATTTTATTCCATATTCCGACAATCTCTCTTTAATTTCTGCGTGTTTACTGCGGCTTAACGGAATTTCATCATAGCTTTCACGCAGAATTATGGAGTATGTTTTTCCGAACTGATTATTCTTCACATAGCGTATTTTTTTCATTGGCACAATAAAAGACTGATGACAACGGAAAAAATCATGCGGCTGGAGTATCTCCTCTAATTGTGTAAGGTTATATTTTGATACAAGTGACTTTTTACCTTTTGTATTTATATATATTTTTCTGCCCTTTTTTTCTATATACAAAATACTATCTACATCTATTATCTGATAACCGCCTTCTGCGTTAATTCCAATCTTTTTACTTTTTGTTTCCGTTTTTTTCTCCACGGGAATATTTTTTATAGTATTTCTCAGTTTTCTTTGTGCTCTTTCTATCGCCCTTCTTAATCTTGGCTCATTGATAGGCTTCGTAATAAAATCGACAGGCTCAAAGTCATAGCAGTCTGCCGCAAAATAAGCATGCCCTGTACAGAAAATAATCTCAATATTAGGGTATTTCTTATTAACAAACGACGCTACATTCATTCCGTCGTTGTATGGCATTTCTATATCAAGCACAAGCAGTTCAGCGTCAAGTTCGGGTAATTTGCTCATTAGTTCGGGGCTGTTATCGATATAAGAGATTACTTCAATCTCCGGAAACTTTTTCAGCATAGCAATTGTTGCCTCAGCAGACAGTTTTTCATCATCAACTACAACTGTTCTGATAGGTTCTATTGCCATCAAACCACCTCCGACCAATTTTTTAAACACATTATGTTTATATATTATAGCACAATGCTTAGGATTGTTTTTCTAATTTCGAATAATAATTAAAAGAAACGGTATCTGCCAAAAATTCTTCCGACAGATACCGAGAATGAGCTATGTACAAATTCGCCGTATATATAAGTACGATGTATTATTAGCCCTTTACACCACCGGCTGTAACACCCTCAACGTAGTAGTTCTGCATCTTGAGGAACAGGATAGTGATAGGAATTGCAACAATTACAGAGCCTGCAAGGAACTGCTTGAAGTATCTCTGAACGAACTCTCTGTCAGTCATCTTCTGAAGACCAAGAGCAACCGTATAATTGTCACGCTTATCGCCCATGATGATTCTTACAAGGATAAAGTCGCACCACGGTCCGATAAATGAAGTAAGTATAGTATATACAAGAATAGGCTTAGACATCGGAAGAATAATCTTCCAGAAAATCTGATTTCTTGTAGCACCGTCGATTGTAGCAGCCTCGTCAAGCGCTCTTGGAATTGTATCGAAGAAGCCCTTAGAGATTGCGAATCCAAGACCTGCACCGGCACTGTAACAAATTACAAGTGCAGGAAGTGTCTGTGTAAGGCTCATAGCTTTAAGTAGATAGTAGAGAGCTATCATAGTCATAAAGCCAGGGAACATTCCGAGTACCATACCAATGTTAATGAAAGTCTTACGAGATTTAAATCTAAGACGTGAGAATGTATATGATACCATCAGAATAGACAATGTAGAAATTACGCAGGAAAATACTGCGATAACAAATGTATTAAGGAACCATCTCGGATAATCGAATGTATCTCTGTCTGTAAAGAGCTTTACATAGTTTTCAAAAGTAAACTTCTTTGGGAAGATATACGGTACAGTGATACCGCCCTCAGCTCTGAAAGAGTGGAGAACAAGCCATACAAGCGGGCTTACCCAGATAATACCCAAGACTGCAAGTATTACATAAATTACAATATCTGAGATTGTTCTGCTTAGTTTGTAGCTTTTTATCATGAGAATTCCTCCTCATTTCTTGAAGACTTGGAAAGGTTAAATGTAATGAGCGACAAAGTAGCGCAGACGATAAATACAAGAATACCAACCGCAGCCGCCGTATTGTAGTCATTATTATCCAAAGTAAGCTTAAACAGCCATGTAACCAAGATATCCGTCTCACCTGCCTGATACAGCGCAGCATCCTTATTAGGTCCGCCCTTTGTCAGCAGGTAAATAACGTTAAAGTTATTTATATTTCCTACGAATGTCTGAATAAGATAAGGTGTAGTTACGAAGAGCATATACGGAAGTGTGATCTCAAAGAACTGGATTACCGGAGTAGCACCGTCAATACGCGCACTTTCGTAAAGGTCTTCAGGAATGTTCATAAGAATACCCGTTGTCTGGAGGATCGTATAAGGAACGCCGACCCACATATTAATTACAATAACTGTAATACGGGCTGTAAGTTTTGTACCGTTAAAGAACGATATCGGTCCCATACCAAGATAGCCCAAAAGAACGTTTACAACACCGTCATCCTGAAGCATCTGGTTCATGAGAAGAAGTGATACGAACTGAGGAACAGCAATTGTGATAACGAAAAGTGTTCTCCAGAGTGTCTTAAACTTAATACTCTTCTTATTGATCATAAGAGAAAGTATAATACCAACAATGTAGTTTGTGAACGTAGCAAAGATTGCCCATACTATTGTCCACTTAGCAAGTTCTACGAATGTATAACCCTTACTTGCACCGTCTGTCATCTTAAATAC
>ONAH01000104.1 GCA_900315715.1 uncultured Eubacteriales bacterium | reverse complement strand
GTTAATCATTTGAATAAAACTAAGTCTTTCTTCTTTATTAGGGGTAATCATCTCAATAGTTGTTTTATCCAGACAAACATACTTTTGAATCAGCAGGGAGTCCTGAGATGAGACAGAACCGTCGCCGTTAACATCTCCGCCCTTCTTCTGATCGTCAGAGGGATCAATCAGACCAACATCTATTTTCTGAGCAATAGAGGCATCTCTGAGGGTGATGTTATTATCGCCGTTGAGATCGCCTTTAATAGCGTATGCGTCTGCACTTAAAGAAGAAAAAGATACACATGATAATATTGTTGCTGTGGCCAAAATCAAGCCTAATGCTTTTTTCATAATAACTCTCTCCTTTATTAGTCATATTATAAACACTTTCCTTATCATATTAATAATACAATAATTATCAAGGGTTTGTCAACAGTAATTATTAAAATACGAGTAAAGGTTTCCAATTTTTGTTAAAATATACAATACTAATGTGTATAACATATGCATAATTCTTTTAATCGGTATCAAGCTTGAGAACCGCCATAAAAGCGTCCTGGGGCACTTCAACCGTACCTAACTGGCGCATACGTTTTTTACCTTCTTTTTGTTTTTCAAGGAGTTTTTTCTTACGCGTAATATCACCGCCGTAGCATTTTGCAAGAACGTCTTTTCTTAGCGCCTTGACGGTTTCACGCGCAATGATCTTACCGCCGATACAAGCCTGTATAGGCACTTCAAAGAGCTGACGTGGGATTTTTTCCTTTAGTTTTTCTGCCATTTTTCTTGCACGTGGATAAGCTTTTTCGGCATGGATAATGAACGACAGCGCATCTACAACATCGCCGTTGAGCATGATGTCAAGTTTAACTAGTTTGCTTTCCGCATATCCTTTCAGTTCGTAATCAAACGAAGCATATCCTCTTGTTTTAGATTTCAGAGTATCAAAGAAGTCGTAAATAATTTCAGCCAAAGGCAGTTCGTAGTGAATATCCACACGATCGGCATCAATGTAAGTCATATCCTTAAAAGTACCGCGTCTGTCCTGACAGAGTTCCATAATATTACCTACATATTCGCTTGGAGAGTAGATATGTGCGTTTGTAACAGGTTCTTCGGCCTTTATAATGAGAGACGGATCAGGGTAATTTGTCGGGTTGTCGATCATCATTACGGTACCGTCGGTTTTTGTAATTCTGTAAATAACAGATGGTGCTGTTGTAATAAGGTCAAGGTTGTATTCACGCTCAAGTCTTTCCTGAATTATCTCCATGTGAAGCAGTCCCAGAAATCCGCATCTAAAGCCAAAACCTAATGCAACAGAAGTTTCCGGCTCAAATGAGAGCGACGCATCGTTTAGCTGAAGTTTATCCAAAGCATCACGAAGATCCGAATACCTTGCACCGTCGGCGGGGTAAATTCCGCAGAAAACCATAGGCTGAGCGGGACGATAACCGGGTAAAGGTGAGTCGGCGCGATTGTTGCTTAAGGTGACCGTATCGCCAACCTGAGCGTCACGAACCTGTTTGATAGATGCGGCAATATATCCAACCTCACCTGCATAGAGTGAACCAACAGGATCAAGTGATGTTGCACGAAGATAACCGCACTCTACTACGGTAAACTTTTTACCGCTTGCCATGAGTTCTATTTCATCTCCCGCATGAACCTGACCGTCCATAAGCCTGATGTAGATAATAACTCCCTTATAACTGTCGTAGTATGAGTCAAAGATCAAAGCTTTAAGCGGTTTATTTTCGTCGGCTTCGGGTGCGGGAATGTCGGAAACTATCTTTTCCATTACGGCGTGAATATTAATTCCAACCTTAGCGGAAATTTGTGGAGCATCCTCTGCGGGGATACCGATAACGTCCTCAATTTCTTTAATAACACGTTGAGGTTCTGCGCTTGGAAGATCAATTTTGTTAATAACCGGAACAATCTCAAGTCCGCCATCTACCGCAAGATAAGTGTTTGCAAGTGTCTGGGCTTCGATACCCTGAGAAGCATCTACTACCAGAACAGCGCCTTCGCAGGCAGCAAGCGATCTTGATACTTCGTAATTAAAGTCAACGTGTCCGGGAGTGTCGATAAGATTAAAAACATATTCTTTGCCGTTGTCCGCAGAATAGTTTAGCGTAACGGCGTGAGCTTTTATTGTAATACCACGCTCACGTTCAAGCTCCATGTTATCAAGAAGCTGATCTTCCATATCACGAAGTGCAACAGATTTAGTTTGTTCTAATATTCTGTCTGCAAGAGTACTTTTACCGTGATCAATATGAGCGATGATACTGAAATTCCTGATCTGTTCCTTTGGGAAAGACATATTTTCACCTGCTATTCTGTATTTTTTTCCAATTTATATTATATCACGAAAATCTCTGTACGTCTATAAATAAATAACCATATAACAAAAAATCCCCTCCCTTATAGGGAGAGGATAATAACAGAATTAATTGAAAACAACGTATTATTCGGGTTGATATGAAATAAATTTACATCTTCCGTCGGAAATCTTGTATGCGTTAGAGCCTTCTGTTATCTCTCCGCAATCCCATGATTTATAAGAAGCATCGTTTGCGCTAACAGATTCCTCAATCGTCATGTTCCATTGTGTTCTATGGAGAGATATATTCTTCCAGCCGGTCGGAAGATCAACATATGCGTACTTAGCGTTATCTGTTTCGTCGCTTTTTATCATTTCGACAGCTTCTTTAGTGTCGTTGTTAACAAGCCACAACTTACAGCCTGAGTGGAATATCCAGCCGGCTGCATTCACAGCGTAGAAAGTGTTTTCTGGTTTAGGAATATCCTTATCGGTGTCCTCAGTGTCCTGTTTGCCCGAACTGCCAAATACAAATTCCTTGCCTATATATTCGTTTTGGCCTATATGGACAGAATATCTCTGAATAGCCATGGAATCTCTTGCTGAAACTTTTCCGTCCTGATCGACGTCAGCAGCAGCTAATAGTTCGTCGTTAAAAATAACAAGATTAATTGTCTGTCTGAGAATAACAAGTGCGTCCGCAGCGGTAACTTTTTTGTCGCCGTTTACATCGCCGTAGATGAGTGTTTTGCCGTTGGGGTTATAGTTCGACCACTTGTTGCCTTCAAGAATCATACAATCACTTGTAAGCGGAAGATCCTTCGACTGAGTACCGTTACCGTCGTTGAAGATAATAACAGCTTCGTTAACTTTTAGATCCTTCGGAAGTTCATAGAAGTAAAGGTTTTTACTGCTGTCAAACTCTATCGGAACGCCCGGCCAGTTTCCGTTGCTTGCGATAAGTTCCTTATTACCTTTGTCGTCTACTTTTTCGTAGAAGGCATAAACCATAACGTTTTTCCAATTCTTTTTTGAATTGTCAAAATAAACGAACACTCCCGAATTGTTGCCTTCAGCCTTGGTGTATTTCTGAGTATTTTCGGTAGTTTTATTTCCGTCGGTAGCAGTAACGGTAATCTCTATAACGCTGCCAACCTCAACGCCTTCGCCGATAGTAACTTCGGCTTTATCGGTAAACTCAACTGTATTGCCGTTATTGATTTTGTAAGTACCTTTTTCTGCGTTTTCCAGTGTAAGAGTAACGGTAAGTGTGTTAGTCTTAAAGCTTTTTCCTTCTTCGGAGAAAATAACTCTTGGAGTAGTTTCTGCTCCTTCATAAACGATTGCAACACCGCTTGCACCAACGGTACCGCTGATAACACCGTTTGATACGGTGAACTTGCCGCCGGTAAGAGTATCGGTATATTCGCCGTCCTTCATACCCTGAGTAGTAACAGAGATGTCGGAAGTATCACCAAGGTTTACAAGTACGATACCGGTGTCGCCTCTCTGTACTGCAACAACACTTCCGTCATTGTAAATGGAATCAGCTGTACCGATAAACTTGTTGTGGAACTTGTTAATCTCACTTACAACGGTACTCTTCCAAGCGTTATCGCCTGCTTCGCCCATTAGCAGACCGGGACGTGCAAGGTACAAAGCCTGAGATTCGCCTCTTGCTGCAACAATAGCCCAAGCTTTAGCGACATCTTCGTTAGAAACGTCAGCTGTATTTGAAAGACCTGCCGAACCTGACTTACCCATATAGGTATCGTGTGACTCTGCCCATAGAACATAATTTGAATGGTCATCGTCGTATTTATACTGCTGAGCGGTAATAATTCTTTCGGGATTCTTTTTGATAACGTTTACAAGAGTGGAGTCGCCTGTAACGTTATCGGTGATGTTGAGATATTTAGTGTAATCTTTAATGTTTCTGTCTGAGCCGGGTGTGTTGAGAATTTCACCGTAGCAGAAGATTTCCTCACCCTTTGACTGTGCATATTGTGTAGCGGCATTAATGACATTTGGCCAGTAGTCAGATGCAAAATCACCGTCGCCCGGAGTTTCGATATGCTTTGCAGCGTCAAAGCGGAAACCGTCAACACCGCAGTCAATACATTCTTTAAGCAAGCTGATAACACGATTCTGAACGAACTCATCGCCGGTGTTGAGATCCGGCAGGCCGTCTAAATGACCTTGAACGATGTATTCAACCCTTGAATCATCTACACTGCGTCTTTGCTGGTGGAAGTACTTGGTAGTGTCTGCGTAAATCTCCGGCTCATACTTTTCAATATCCGGATAATAGGTGAGAGGGTTACCCTCATTATCGTTAGCCATGTGGTTTGAAACAATGTCGCAGATTATCTTGATACCGTACTTTTCAGCCTCTGCACAAAGGTCGGTAAGTTCCTGCTTGTTACCAAGCCAAGAGCTTTCCGCAATAGAAAAACTCAGCGGTTGATATAGTTTCCACCACTGACCTGCGGTATCCATTGAACCGCCGAAGTCCTTAGGCGTCTGAACGGGCGATGTTTGAACGGTTGTATAGCCGGCCTCAGCAATTTCGGGAAGATGGTCCTTGATAGTGTTATAAGACCAGTTAAAAGCATGGAGAATAACACCCTGAGATGTTTTTTCTGCAAGTCCGTAGTCTTTTGTTTCGTCAGCCGAAGCGGTCATTCCTATAGTGGGGACGGCAGTTGCCAGCAATGCGATACAAAGAGCGGAACTTAGAAGTTTTTTAAACATAATTAGCCTCCTTTAAGATTGTATTTATAATTGAGATTTTTCAATTCGCAATTATTTTTTTGCATAACGCATACATTATTTGTTAATAAGCCTTTCGCCTGCGTCAAACAATCATTAGAAAATTAAAATGTGTAAGAACAACAGCTTATCTAAGAAAAATTATCATACATAAGCATAGTCGAATTCATAATTATCGTAGAAAAAGGTTGAGCTCATCAATAAACATTGAAATTACGTCAATCTCACACATACTATTATACAATTTTTTCGGTTTTATTGCATTAACAATTTCTAATGAATTTTGTCACATACTTTTGTGCATTATATCAAAGAAAGAACAAGAAAAATCCTCCCACTATTACGGCATAGAAAAAGCCCACAGCGACGTCTTTCGGAAAGTGTACACCGCCTACAATGCGTGACAAAGCAATAAGAAATGACACCGTAAGAAACACCGCCCCCGCAACGGGATTTACATACATCATAGCCATAGCGATAACAGCAGCGCTTGCGGTATGTCTGCTGGGGAAAGATTTTCCCTTGGTACTTTTCGGAAATATTGGAATAGTACCGTATTTTTCGTAAGGGCGTTCGGCGTTTACCAGAGCACGAAAAACCGTAACCGATAAGAACACCCCAAGCGGTACGGTAATACACCTGAACAGCTTATAACTGTGAGTATAAGCAAGATACCCCAACAGAACAGGATAGCAAATAAACACAATAATAGGAAGTATCTTGTAAACAAATTTGAACACAAGCAAAAGAACTTTATTGGATTTGAATGGTTTGCTAATTGTTGTATAGAATTTTACATAGTCCATAGATTTCTCCTGAAAAATCAAAAAATACGGCGATCATACAACCGCCGTATCAATTATACTATAATAAGTTTGGGACTGTCAATTCTTAATTCATAAGACTGCATACAAGGTCAGCGTACTCCGAAGGATCTTCTACCTGAAGACCTGCAATAATAACAGCCTGATTATAAAGAAGTTTAGCGTACTTTTCAGCCTTATCTTTATCAGCAGTAATGTTCGCTATAAGAGCGTTTACAGCAGGGTGAGCGGAATTTATCTCAAGAACTCTCTGTGCCTTAACCATAGCCTCAGGCTGAGCAATGGACATATATTTTTCCATTTCAAACGATACACCACCCTTTGCAGTAAGGCAAACGGGATGACTTTTTAGTTTCTTTGAGAATACAACTTCCTGAACCTTGTCGCCAAGAACGTCCTTAATGAATTTTAGTGTATCTTCGTTGCTGCTGTCGTCCTTAGTATCTGTTTTGTCCTTTTCTTCTTCGTCAACGTCCTCGTTAACAATGTTTTTGAACTTTTTGTCGTTGTAGCTTGCCATACTCTGGAACGCAAACTCATCTATCTCTTCAGCGCAGTAGAGAATCTCTCTGCCCTTGTCACGAAAATACTCTGTCTGCGGAAGCTTGTCGATAGCATCTACGCTGTCACCTGTTGCAAAGTAGATTTCCTTCTGATCTTCAGGCATACGCTCTGTATATTCTTTGAGTGTAACAAGCTTTTTCTCAGTTGATGAGTAGAAAAGAACGATATCCTTTACGACGTCCTGATGTGCGCCGTAATCGCCTACAAGACCGTATTTAAGCTGTTTTCCGAAGTTTGCATAAAACTTCTCGTAACCTTCACGATCGTTTTTGAGCCAAGACGAAAGCTCATTCTTAATCTTCTTCTCAAGAGTAGAAGCGATGTTTTTAAGCTGTCTGTCGTGCTGGAGCATTTCTCTTGAAATGTTGAGGGAGAGATCCTGTGAATCTACAACACCCTTTACAAACGCAAAATGCTCAGGGATAAGATCGGAGCAGTTGTCCATAATCAATACGCCACTGCTGTAAAGCTGTAATCCCTTCTTATACTCTTTTGTGTAGTAGTTGAAAGGAACCTTTGACGGAATAAAGAGAAGCGATTTGAACGAAGCCACAAGACCTTCAACAGAGTTGGCAAATACTCTCGCAGGCGGTTCAAAGTCAAAGAACTTCTGCTTGTAGAACTCGTTGTATTCCTCATCGGTAACGTCTTTTTTGTTTCTCTGCCAGATCGGAACCATGCTGTTGAGAACTTCGTCCTCTTTTACTTCGTCATACTCGGGGTTATCAAGGTCAGAGTCCTCACGAAGTTTTCTGTGTTCCATTTCCATTATGATAGGGTAACGGATATAGTCTGAATACTTAGAAACAAGAGCGGAGATTTTATACTTCTCCAAGAACTCCGAATATTTTTCGTTTTCGTTGTCCTCTTTAATCTTGAGAATTATCTGAGTACCGATATCATCTTTGTCGGTTTCCGTAATCTCATAGCCGTCTGCACCTGAACTTACCCACTGATAAGCCTTGTCACAGCCGTATTTCTTTGAACGTACAGTTATTTCGTCCGCAACCATAAAAGCAGAATAGAAGCCTACGCCGAACTGTCCGATAATATCAACATCGTCTGTTTTGTCGTTTTCCTGCTTAAATTTAAGCGAACCGCTGTTTGCGATAGTACCAAGGTTTGCGTCAAGATCATCTGCATCCATACCGATACCGTTGTCGGTGATAGTTATAGTGCGGTTTTCTTTGTCAAGGTCAATGCGTATCTTAAAATCATTCTTGTCAAGACCTACGTTTGTGTCGGTAAGAGAAATATAATAGAGTTTGTCGATAGCGTCACTTGCGTTAGAAATAATCTCTCTTAAAAAAATCTCCTTGTGAGTGTAAATTGAGTTGATCATCAGGTCAAGAAGTCTTTTTGACTCTGATTTAAATTCGGTTTTAGCCATATATATTACCTCGTTATAGTTTATTTTAGCACTCCAATTCCTTGAGTGCTAAAATAGTTATATAACAAATTTAGGATTTTGTCAATAGGATAATTGTGAACATTATATTAACTTGAAAACCAATAACACTGTATATTTGTGTAAAAAAAGCCTAATTGGCACAATTAAACATATAATATAAATAAAGAGAATAAATGTTGTATGTAACTGCCAAGTGTCAATTTGGGTGGGTTTTTTTAGTTAATTTTAAGTATGACGACCTAAAAACACCAGAAAAATTGTGAAAAGTGTTTATTGTGTGAAAAATGCTGTTTCAAGTACCAAATAGACATCGTTTGGTACAGAATAGACAAAACCACTTGAAAAAATTTTCAGGATGATGTATCCTATAATCACAGTGAATGATTGCTAACACTGAATACAAATTGTTTCGGTAATGATTGCTAAATCCGAACAATGCGCACTTACGATGGATGATTGCTAACATCGTAAAAGGAAATTTTGATTATTTGACCTCTTTCTAAATACGATTCCCCTAAAAAATAAGAGCGACGATGAAGTCGCTTTTATTTTTTTGCCAAAATTTCTCTGATTGCGATAATATGTTTGCTTTAATAATGTTCTCATGTTATAATTAACAATATAAAAGAGAAGGGAAGAGATGTTACTGAAAGAAGAAAACAAAGGCCTAAAGATTATTAAGTTTGTTGTAATAGGATTTGTGTTGGTATTTGCGGGTGTGCTGACTCTGTCATTGTTTCCGCCGATGATTTTCTTGATATTGGCTGGATTATCTCTATACAATATTATTAGAGAAAAAAACAAATCCGAGCAATTAAGAAGAGTTTGCACATATGCCGTAAATGCAAGAATATCGAATATTGAGTTACATGAAGGAATGGATTCATTCAATAATTACAATACTATTTCAAAAAGAATAGCTGTATATGATTTCATGTTTAACGGTCAATATTTTCAAAGTAAATCGAGAGATCATTTTTATAATTCAGGCAATGTACAGATAGGATCCTATATGACAATATACATAAATCCGAATAACCCTTTGGAAATATACGAACCTGAGCAGGAGGCTATACGACTCAAAAGGGGAAGGAGTATTTATATATTGATAATGGTAATCGGTATAGTTACTGCAATAGCTGTTACTGCATTGATGCTTAAATAATGACAAGATATTTAGAAAAGGAATGAATTAAATGGAAATTACCATAACTGCCATGACTGTGGGCGTAATGTTATTGTATGCTTTGCCCGGATATGCGCTTGTTAAGGCAAAGAAAATATCTCCGACAAGTATATCTGCATTTGCAACAATATTGATGTATGTATGTCAGTCGTGTCTTGTGGTGTATTCTTTTCAGAAGGTGACCTTTACAAGAGAACTGTTTGGAGAAATGTTGTTGTTTTTCGCATTGGGAATACTAATACAGTCGGTATTGATAGGTACCTACTATTTGGTATTCCGTAAAAAGTATGACGACGTAAAGTATCGCATAGTGACGATTGCAGGGGCATTCGGAAACTGTGCGTTTATGGGAGTTCCGCTGTTGGAGGCACTTTTACCTAATTATCCGAAGGCGGTAGTGTTTTCAGCGGTATATAGCATTACGATGAACCTTATCGGTTGGACAATAGCGTCTGCGATAATTGCAAACGACAAGAAGTACATAAAGCTGAAAAATTTCGTGTTAAATCCTTCCGTAATAGCATTGTGTGTAGCGTTGCCGTTGTTTTTTAAGGGAATATATATAGGAGATACGCAGTTTGGTTCGGCGGTATTTCTGCTTGCAAAAATGACTACACCGCTTTGTATGCTTATTATGGGAATGCGTCTTGCGTCAGTATCGCTGAAGCCTGTTGTTACAAGGAAACTAAACTATCTGGTACTGTTCTTAAAGCAATTTGCCATGCCGATAGCGGGATTATTGCTTGTATTGTTTTTGCCTATTGATCCGAATATGAAGCTAACATTCTATATAATATGCTGCTGTCCTGTTGCAAGCGTAGTGTTAAATTTTGCGGAGATGCTTGGTCATGGTCAAGAAATGGCAGCAAATCTTGTTCTTTTGGGAACGTTTTCCTCAATAATTACAATTCCTATAATGATGTTGATGTCAGGAATTTTAGTATAAAAGAAAGGTCTGAGAAAAATCTCAGACCTGATTTTTTTGCATCATATCATGTTCAGCTTTTATTTCGTTGTATAGCTTAAGGCTGCTCCATTTTATATTATGTTCGGTTACTATCGCTTTAAGTTCAATTTTACCTACGCCGCCAACTCTTAAAGCGGCGATAAGTACGTCTATCATTTCTCCGCCAAAACCGTACATAACAAGCATTTCGCTAGTAAACCTACCCGAAGAAGGCTGTGCCTCAGAATTTGTAAAATTATCCATTCCCAATAATACTCCGATAGGCAAAGAGAAATCTTTTTCAGGAACAGGTTTAATCACGCAGTTCAAAGGTGAGAGTGCTTTTCTGACATTCTGCAAGCGTTTGCCGCTAAAATTATAAAGAAGAATAACTCTGTCCATATTATTTCTCCAACCAAGCTTTGAGTTTATCTATGACTGCCTCTGCGTCACGCCTTCCGACCTGATAAATTTTTTCAAGCTTTTCGGGGTTGGTTTCGGTGCGTGAGATATCAAGTTCCTCATGCGGGCGAATAAAGAATACAGTACCTTTTTTCTCCTGGTCAAGAATGTACTCTTTTTCATCATTATACATTTTGGGACGACGTTTAAGAGCCTCAACAAAGTACGGATACTTTTTATAAACCATTGACGAAATGCTAACCTGTTCCTGCATTTTAACATAGCTGTCAGTTCTGGTTGCGACAACAACGTTTTTCTCAAATCCCATTTCCTGAAATTTTCTAAGCGGAATGCTGTCAGTGATACCGCCGTCAAGGAGTTTTTTGCCGTTTACTTCAACAATACGTGACACAAGCGGCATAGAGGCAGACGCTCTGAGATACTCCATTTGGTCGGGCTGCTTCAAGTCGTTTATTCTAATATATTCGCTTTCGCCTGTTTCAACGTTTGCTGTTACCGCATAAAATTCAGTGTCGGATTTTTTGAAAGTATCATTGTCGAAGATATCAAGTTTCCATGGGAGTTCGTTATAGCAAAACTCCTTGCCGAAAAGGTCGCCTGTAAAGATAAGGTTTCTTTTACTCATAAAACGCTTATCGGAAGCGTATTTTTTGTAATAACGAATATTTCGTCCCGGCTGATGAGCAACATAACTTGCTCCGTGAATAGCCCCGGCGGAAACACCTATAATACCGTCAAACCTAATGTTGTTTTCCATAAGCACATCAAGAACGCCTATTGTATAAGTCGCTCTCATAGCACCGCCTTCAAGAACCAATCCTGTTTTCATAGTATAAATCTCCGTAGTAATTATTTGGATTTATAGTAGAGCCTACAATGGCAGAAGCCCTCAAAATCGGGGTTAGCGATTTGTTCTCTGAACTCCTTGCAGATACATTTTGTGTCGTCGGTCATTTCCAATCTGCATGGGCAGTATCCGTTTTTACGTTTAAGGCCCTCTTTAATCAAATCAGCTGTTTTTTTATCCGGATTAATTATTACTGCCATTTAATACACCTTCAATAAGCTTCAAAAGTTCTTCTTTTTCATGGAAACCGATAGATTTTGCAACAACCTGACCGTTTTTGAAGATAAGTATAGCAGGTATAGAGCTTACCTTATACTTCATGGCAATCGGAAAAGCCTGGTCAACGTTAAGCTTGCATACTTTTACGCCAACATCAGAGTCGGAGATATCCTCAATAATCGGAGCAATCATTTGACAAGGAGCACACCAATCCGCATAAAAGTCAACCAATACAAGTTCTAAGCTGTTAAGAACCTCTTGTTCAAAGTTATCAATATTAATATGAAGTGCCATAATTATACGTCCTTTCAAAATATAAATAAAAAAGACACCTTAGAAAAGGTGTCTTACAGTGTTGGCATCTCCCTATTTTTCCGGGGCGTCACCACCCAAGTATCTTCGGCACCATTGAGCTTAACTTCTGTGTTCGGAATGGGAACAG
>ONAH01000102.1 GCA_900315715.1 uncultured Eubacteriales bacterium | reverse complement strand
CTGTTCCCATTCCGAACACAGAAGTTAAGCTCAATGGTGCCGAAGATACTTGGGTGGTGACGCCCCGGAAAAATAGGGAGATGCCAATGTTATATGAGTAGTCGCCCAATAGGGCGGCTGCTTTTTTATATATGTATCTAAAAACAGAAAGGATACTTACACAATGAGTATTACGGATAAAAATATAGATAATGGAAAAGAATTTGATTGGGGCAGAGTTTCAAGTGAATATGCAAAGTTCAGAGATATATACCCAAAAGAATTTTATGAGAAGATAATTAAGCGTGAATTATGTATAGATGGTCAGTGTATTCTTGATGTCGGTACCGGAACAGGCGTAATACCAAGAAATATGTATCGCTACGGAGCAAAGTGGATAGGTACAGATATTTCGGAAAACCAGATAAAGCAGGCTCAACTTCTGTCTAAGGATATGGATATAAAATACTTTGCCGTTCCTACCGAAAAGCTATCTTTTTCAGACTCTACGTTTGATGTAATAACTGCGTGTCAGTGCTTCTGGTATTTTGACCATAATGTAACATCAGAGTTGTTTTATAGATTTCTCAAACCTAATGGAAGTCTGCTTGTGCTGTATATGGCGTGGCTTCCTTTTGAAGATAAAATAGCAAGTAAAAGTGAGGAACTTGTTTTGAAATACAATCCCGACTGGAGCGGTAAGGGAGAGTTATTGCACCCGATTGAAATACCACAGTGTTACGAAAAGAATTTTGATTTGGTGTATAATGAGGAGTATCCTGTAAAAGTGCATTTTACAAGAGAAAGCTGGCACGGCAGAATGAAAGCGTGTCGTGGCGTAGGAGCGTCGCTTTCCGCTTATGAGATAAACCGGTGGGAGAAAGAACACATTGAACTGCTTAATAAAATAGCACCGAATGAGTTTGATATTCTACATTATGCCGCACTTGCAGAATTAAAGGTAAAAAAGTAATATTTAAAAAGCGTTTCATATAAAATGCACATTGATAGGGTTCTGAGGAGAATTGCATATGTTCTGTTTAATGAAACTTTGAGTGAAATATTACCCGCCACTATTTTTTAGCGTTAGGAAGTTTCATTTTGGCATATGCTGAATTAATTGCTCCGAAGTGAACGGTTGACATGAGCGATAGAGATGAAGTAACCGCCAGTAATAGCAAGCCAATACAGAAAGTAATACCTATAAAGAAGACAAACAAGCAGTATGAGTTTTTCTCCCATACTGCTTGTTTTTGTTTTATTAACTCTTAGCCCATAACTCTGACTTCTCTGTCCTCTGTTGAATCTCTGAAAAGCAGAGAAATACACCATACTGCACAAAGACCGACTATCGTGTAGATAATACGGCTGAGGATACTTGACTGACCGCCGCATATCCAAGCAACTAAGTCAAATTGAAAAATTCCTATTGAGCCCCAGTTGATACCACCGATAATAAGCAGAGTTAATGCAATTCTGTTAAGCATATATATCTTCCTTTCTGTTTGATATTATCGTATGTGATATTATTTTTGACAGAAAAAAGATTTTTATTCAAAAATTTATTGAGTTACGGTAATATTTGTTTTATCAGATGTCACCGTAATATCTCCCGCTCTTGTTAGATAGTATTTTATTCCCATTTCGTCAAGCAAATCAGTCATGCTTTCCTCTTCTGGTTCTTCCTTAGATGAGGTTATTACAGCATATTGAGGGTTAATAGACTTAAGAAGATTGTCAAGTTGTTTTTGGTAATTACCATGATAGGGAATTTTTACAAAATCATATGTGTTACTGTTTTGGGCGATAAAATCTTTTAGTCTGTCGTTTTGTGCGTCACCCATGAATATAAAGCTTGTATCGCCGTAGAACAGAGATGTTATAAGAGATGAATTGTTGCTCTCATTCTTTTCGTAGACGGTCTGGGAACCGTTGATTTGTATAGTCATTTCTCCAAGCGTCAAATCGTAATTTCCGGATACAGTTGTAGGAGTAATGTCCTTTTTTTCAAGTGCGTTAAGATAAGCGGTGTAGTATTCGCTGTCTTTAGGAACGTTGCTTTGGAATACAGTGTCAACAGCGATGTTTTCGATGATTGCAGAGGCGCTTCCAACGTGGTCTTTATCAAAATGTGTTATAATAAGACAGTCAAGTTTTGTAATTTTATTTTGTGAAAAATACGATAGAATATCTGCGGTAAGTGTGCTTTCACCGGTATCGATCATAATATTATGTTCACCGTCTGAAATAACGCACGAATCGGCTTTTCCCGCATTGAAAAAGTATATGGAGAAATTGTTATTTTCGACAGTATTACTGCAAGATGTCATAATAAGCGATGACAGAACCATGAGGAGAGTTGAAAAAACCAATAGTAAAGATGTGCTTCTTTTCATATTATATATACCTCTTTTCGCTTAAATTATCAACATTACAGAGCGATAGAGTGGAAAACTATACTCTGTAAATGAGTTTAAAAATCAGATTAATCATACTATACACTTAAAAGATGAAAGATTTATTAAAACTACTATAAAATTAAGTAAATTTCCAAAGAATTTCCGTAACAGAAAGAAACGTTATTTTCATTATTTTGTAGCAAATAATTATAAACCGTAACAAGCATATAATTCGAAATAAAACTTTTGTCATATTTTTCAATATACTTTAATTATCAAAAAAAATGTGGTATAATTACCCTTATGTAAATTACTATGGTGTATTATGCAGATTTATACGATTTTTTCAAACCTGATTTGGAAATATCGTTGAATGGGGTTATTAAATTTATGAATGAAAAAAATAAAAATCACAGCGATGTAATTTTCGGACGCAATCCTGTAATGGAAGCCATAAAAAGCGGACGTGCGATAGAGTCGATAATTATCGCAAGAGGCAGCAGAAACGGAGCGATCTCAGCAATAATTGCAAAAGCCCGTGAAAAGGGGATAGTCATAAAAGAGGCAGATCCCAAAAAGCTGGATTATATGACGGGTATGGCCGCCCACCAGGGAATTGCAGCAATAGCGTCTGTAAAGGAGTATTCCACAGTAGAAGATATATTAAACACCGCAAAAGAAAGAGGAGAAGATCCATTTATAATAATCCTTGATGAGATAGAAGATCCTCATAACTTAGGCGCAATAATCCGTACAGGGGAATGTGCAGGAGTACATGGTGTGATAGTTTCGCAAAGAAGGAGTGCGGGATTAAGCTTTGCAGCGGGAAAAGCGTCGGCAGGCGCAATAGAGTATATGAAGGTTGCAAGGGTAGTAAATATACCGAATGTGATTGATAAGCTTAAAGAAAACGGCATATGGGTATATGGTGCAGATATGGACGGACAACTCTATACGGAAGCACCGTTAACAGGGCCTGTCGCCATTGTAATAGGAAATGAGGGTAAGGGAATAGGTCCATTAGTAAGAAAGAAATGCGACGGAATAATATCCTTACCGATGACGGGCAGAATTTCATCGCTCAACGCATCAGTTGCAGCAGGAGTTCTGACATATGAGATAGTTCGGCAGAGAACAGCTAAGAAATTAACAAAAGAATGATTGATTTACAGCGAAAGGGGTGAAATGTGTGTCTGACAGAGAAGAGATTGATGTAATTAAGTCTGAAAAAAACTCAGACGGCAAAGATATTTACAGTTCCGATAAAAATGATCAAGCAATACGTCAAGATCCCCTTACACACTCAAACGCAAAGACCGAAAAGAAGGGCTTGTTTGAAAGACTGAAACGTGCGTTTTCTACCGAAGATACAGACAATAATAACGAAAACGGTGACGATGAAGTATCAGACGGTCTTGATGATACAGAGGGAAATATACTTAAAAGTATTATAAATAAGGTTTCAAAGTCAGCAAATAAACATGACACTGAAGTAACGGATAGTTTGCCGCCTGAAAAAGAAAAGTCAGAGCAAACCGATGAAGATAAACACCTTGACACTGAGGAGAAAGCAGAGCAGCCTCAGACAGTTGAGGAGCCTGAAACTGAACCAGAGCAGGAATATGATCCCGAAGAAGAAGCAGAATTTGCGATGATTAATGCAATTCTTGACGGAGAAAGTATAGATGATATGGAATTCCCCGATGATAAGGAGGAGACTTCAACAGAACATTCAGCTGAGGAGAACGATGTTGAAGATGTTAAGCCTGAGAATACAGAGGATGTATCAAAGGATAACGAACCCGATAAAGCTGAAATAACCTCAAATGAAGATAATACCGAGGAATCGAAAACTACCCCGGAAGATAACAAGCCGGAGGAGAAAGAAACCGCTTCCGAGGATAACAAGCCGGAGGAGAAAGAAACCGCTTCCGAGGATAATAAGCCGGAG
>ONAH01000100.1 GCA_900315715.1 uncultured Eubacteriales bacterium | reverse complement strand
GATAGGCTGCGTGTGTAAGTACGGTGACGTATTAAGCTTGGCAGTACTAATAGGTCGAAAGCTTGACCATTTCAAAGGTCTATTAAAAAGTTTAAATGCTTTGTTCAGTTTTGAGAGTGCTTGGAGTTATAGCACGATAATTTGAGGGTACGTTAAGTATCCTTTTTTTGTTATACGGAGAGTGAAAAAAGTTGAAACAAATACGTATCCCTAAACCTTTAATAATAGTATTATCCACACTTGTTTTATGCTTAGTTTTATATATAGTTTTTAATATTGCTTTTAGTCCGTATTGGGATAGTGTTTATGCACCAATGGGATATTTTAGTTTAGCTTCAATGCGGCAGGCCGATTCTGCCGAGAATAAATATACTAAGCAAGAGGCATGTCAAGATCTTGATTACCTGGTAAAGTTTATCGGGAGAGTACATCCTTATTATATAGAAGGTACTTCGGATACAATAATGAACCTTTTACAAGAGAAGAAAGACTCTTTTGGCGATGAAGTAAGTACATATGAACTTTGGAAATCTGCCGCCGAAATAACTGCTGTTGTAGATGATCCCGAAACACTTGTTATGCCGTCTTTTAAGCAGAACTACCTTGTTGACTATATCAATAAGGTTAATGCTGGTTATGCTCTTGTTTCTGTAAACGATGTTGATATAAATCATATTTTGCAAGAAAACAAAAGATATTTTTCTTTTAGCAGCGAATCGAATGGAGTATCGTTGATTACTGCGTTATTCCAAAGCAAAGAAGGTTTTTCTTTCTTAAATATTGATTCAACGAATTTAAAGATTGAGTATCTTTCCCCTGACGGTAAGATAATATTTAAAAATTACTCAAATGATGATTATTACCCATATGACGAAGCTGTAAATAACATAGACGCAGTCCCTGTTGAACCCTATACTTCATTTATTGACGCTGAAAAAAACTATGGGTTGATAACGCTCAATTCTTGTGAATATGACAGCGATTACAAGAAATTTGTGTATGAGTTTTTTGGTAAAGTAACGGAATCCGGTATTGAAAATATAATAATTGATATGTCTAATGCATCGACAGGTAGTTCTCAGGTGGCAGATGAAATAATAATGTATCTTCCTGTTGATAAAATTAAAACTCTCGGCGGAAAGCTGCGTATGGGGCCTTATCTTATGAAGTGGGACTGCGAAAACCAACGAATTAATCATTATGATGATATGTTGTTTCACGGTAATGTATATTTGATAATCTCAGAGAAAACATCTTCGTCCGGTACGATGGCGGCAGAGATGTTTATTGACAATGGACTTGTTGTGTCGATTGGTTCACCTTGCGGTAGTATGCCTAAGTGTTGCGGTGATGTAGCGGTGTTCCAGACACCAAATGCAGTATTGTCGTTTCAGGTTTCAACAAAGTGTTTTGATAGAATTGATGCGGCTAAATCGGATTTGCCTCTTGAACCTGACATAGTTTGTGACAACGGCGAATCACTTAGTAAAACGATAGATTTAATTAAATAATAATATTAATATACAGCAATATATACGGAGATTTTTATTTTGGAATAATTTTTGTATATATTGCTTTAACTGTGTGTATAAACTCAACAAAAGCGCAGATTACGTTGTGTATATTCATACAAAAGCTATTATTTTGATGAAAAACTATTGACTAAATTCCATTTTTAGGATAAAATCAAAGTAGATAAAATAAAGGAGGAGTATATTATATGGCCAAATCCAAACGCAATCTTGTTATTTTTTTGCTTGCATCATTAGTATTTTTAATAACTGCTCTTTCTCCTTGTCTTATTTTGTCTGCAGGTGCGTCACAGCCTGTTAGGGGAGACATTAATCATAATGGTAGGTTGGACGCAAAAGACGCTATGCTTATTCAGCGTTTTACCATCAGTTTATCCACCTTCACAGCAGATGATTATACAACTGCCGATGTGAACGGTGATGGAAGTGTTACTGCAAAAGACGTTATTTTTGTACTTCGCTGTGTAATCGGATTGAGTTCACTTGAGGGTTCAGTTCCAAATGTAAGTGAATTTAATGAAATACAAGCAGATGTTTCAAAAGCTAACGCCGATAACCACGACGATGTTCTCAAACAGCAAGCTATGGAAGTTACTCGTCTAGTTAATATTGAACGTGAAAAGGAGGGACTCGTTCCTCTGACGCTTGATGAAACACTATGCGAGTATGCTAACGTTCGTGCTGAGGAGACATTCACAGAGTTTGCTCATAGCAGACCGGATGGCAGAGCATGGTACAGTATTCTTGATGATAATAATGTTGATTACTGCACCGGAGGCGAAAATATTGCTGCAGGTTATAAGTCACCTGAAGTAGTAGTTAGTGCATGGATGGGTTCGGAGGGACACCGAGCAAATATTATGAATCCAGAGTTTCGTAAGCTGGGGGTTGGATACGCATATTTTGCAGATGATCCTTATGGACACTATTGGCAACAAATGTTTACTGATTAAGATTTAAAAAATAACAACAGACTTCAGAACTGTCGGCGATGTCGGCAGTTCTTTTTTTATAAGATTAAATATAAAAGTTAATTCAAGGTAAAATTTGATAATAGACTTGCAAAAAGAATTGTGTAGTGCTATAATTGGATAGGCAATATGCGGTAACTGTGTTTGAATTAGTACGATTTTCGCATATCGGAATATTATACCGCAGAAAAGCGGTAAGGAGGAAATTCAAAATGATAGACTACAAAGCAAATATGAAGGCACCTATCTATTATCAGTCAGACTGCAACCTCTCACTTCTTGACGGTCAGACAATCGCTATTATCGGTTATGGCAGCCAGGGCCATGCTCACGCTCTTAACCTTAAAGAGTCAGGCTGCAATGTAATTATCGGTCTTTACGAGGGAAGTAAGTCATGGGCAAAAGCAGAGGCACAGGGCTTTGAGGTATTCACAGCTGCTGAGGCTGCAAAGAGAGCAGATATTATCATGATTCTTATCAACGATGAGAAGCAGGCTGCTATGTATAAGAAGGACATTGAGCCAAACCTTGAGGAAGGCAATATGCTTATGTTCGCACACGGATTTGCTATCCACTTTGGTCAGATCGTACCTCCGTCATACGTTGACGTTACAATGATCGCACCTAAGGGACCTGGTCACACTGTAAGAAGTGAGTATCAGGAGGGCAAGGGCGTTCCATGTCTTGTAGCTGTACAGCAGGATGCAACAGGTAAGGCTAAGGAGAGAGCACTTGCATATGCACTTGGTATCGGCGGTGCAAGAGCAGGCGTTCTTGAAACAACATTCAGAACAGAAACAGAAACAGACCTCTTTGGTGAGCAGGCAGTTCTCTGCGGCGGTGTATGTGCACTTATGCAGGCTGGTTTTGAGACACTTTGCGAGGCAGGCTACGATCCGAGAAACGCATACTTCGAGTGTATCCACGAGATGAAGCTTATTGTTGACCTTATCTATCAGTCAGGTTTTGCAGGTATGAGATATTCTATCTCCAACACAGCTGAGTACGGCGACTACATCACAGGCCCGAAGATCATTACTGATGATACAAAGGCTGCTATGAAGAAGATTCTTGCAGACATTCAGGACGGTACATTTGCAAAGGACTTCCTGCTTGATATGTCACCTGCAGGCGGTCAGGCTCACTTCCGTGCAATGAGAAGAAAGGCTGCTGAGGCTCCGTCAGAGGTTATTGGTGAGGAAGTTAGAAAGCTTTACAGCTGGTCTAACGAAGATAAGCTCATCAACAACTAATAGCTTGAAAATAAATAATTTATTATTAATAAGGGCAGTTCCGAAAGGGGCTGCCTTTTTTTGAGTTTGGAGCTTTTTAATGTGAAGTGTTGAGAGTGGTGTTTTTTTAAATTAGGAATGAGGATTGTGGAGTTGTCAGCTCAAAGTTTATAATTTAAAGAAAAAATTAGAATACATTCTTCATTACTGCCGTTCGGATGGGAGCGTTAGTATAATTGAAAGTTGTAATTTTAATATTGAAAGTGTAAAGTTGAAAATTGAGATGTGAAGCCTAATTACAAACTGCGTTTTTTGCTTTAGTCAGATCAAAAACTTAACTATTAAATTGCCATTCATAAATTTTTAATAACATTTTTTGCATAAATCCCTTGACAAATCACAGGATAAATGTATAATAGTAAATAGATTAGCACTCAACCACTTAGAGTGCTAACGCAGAAACGAGGTGATCTGATGCAGATCGCACAGAGAAAGATCAAAATACTAAAGGCAGTTGTGGAAGCATATATTAAGAACGGTGAGCCTGTCGGATCTAAGCTGCTGTGTAACGAGCTTGATTTTCCTGTTTCGTCTGCAACTGTCAGAAACGAAATGGCTGAGTTGTCAGATCTTGGATTTCTCATACAGCCCCATACTTCCGCAGGGCGTATTCCGTCACAGCAAGGGTATAGATTATATGTGAATAATCTGATGGATAAAAAGATACTTTCGGGCGATACAAAAGCTTTGATTTACGATAAGCTTGTCAGAGCGGGCGATGATCCCGAAAAGCTTCTTACAGCGGCTGCTAAAACTGTTGCAGAACTTACACATTCTGCTGTAATTGCAGCGGCACCTTCTTCTGAGGACGCAAGAATTCATAAACTGCGGTTCGTGCAGACGGGACTTAAAACAGGTATGGCGGTACTGATTACCTCAGGCGGACTGATAAAAACAGCTTTGTTTAAATGTGATTATGTAATAACACCCGATATTATCAGAGTGTTTGAGTCAATGTTCAATAGAAGCATGGAGGGCGTGGCGATAAGAAGAATTACACCCGCCTTTGTCCAGACTCTTGCTGTGGAAATGGGTGAGCTTGCACTCCTTGTACCAAGCGTACTTGCAGCGGTTATGACAGCCTGCCGTGAAGTCGGGGACTCAAGAATAGTTGTAGAGGGAAGAACAAACCTTATTGATGACAGCAGTACAAATATTCAAAAGGATTTGCTTAGGTTTATTCACAGCGACGAAGCCCTTGAAGCACTTGCAGAAAGTATTAAAAATAGCGAAAATATTGCGATAGGAACAGATACGGGATTTGAGGAACTTCACGAAAACAGCGTAATTTCCTACAAATATAATACGGAAACATCTGTTTCGGGCAGTATATCAGCAATAGTACCAATGCGAACAGATTATGCGTATGATGCGGCGGTTCTTGAATATACTGCTCAGTGTGTGAGCAGTTTACTGAAAGCGCTGCTAATGATAGACTAAAGGAAAGGAATGATAAAAATGGAGGATACTCAAAAGGATACAATACATGAGGATACTATCCAAGAGGATATTCCCGTTGAGGAAGTGTGTGAAACTGAGGCGGTTGATACTGAGTGCGATGTGGAGGAAAGTACATCTGATGATGTGATAAAAGGACTTAAGGATCAGATTGCAGCAGAGAAAGAAAAGCTTTTGCGTACGGCAGCAGAATATGCAAACTTCCGCAGCAGAACAGAACGTGAAAAGCTTTCGATATACTCTAATGCCGTATCCGATACGATAAAGGAGCTTTTGCCGATCGCAGACAGCCTTGACAGAGCAAAAGATGCTTCTAAGGACGCTCCCGAAGAGTTTAAAAAGGGACTTGAAATGATTTCAAATCAGCTTGCAAAGACATTTGAAAAGCTGAATATAACATCGTTCGGAGAAGTTGGCGATGTGTTTGATCCCGAATTGCATAACGCTATATCAAGCGTTGACAGTGAGGATATGGAATCCGATACAATCGCTATGGTATATCAAAAAGGATACAAAGTCGGAGATAAGATCATCAGACACTGTATGGTTCAGACAGTAAACTGATGACTTGATATAAATATAATTTTAATACATATAATAAAAAGGAGTAAATAATTATGGCTAAGATAATAGGTATAGATTTAGGTACAACAAATTCATGTGTAGCAGTAATAGAAGGCGGAGAGCCGGTAGTAATTGCAAATGCAGAGGGAGCAAGAACAACTCCGTCAGTAGTAGGCTTCTCAAAGACAGGTGAGCGTCTTGTAGGACAGATAGCAAAGCGTCAGGCAGTATCAAACCCTGCAAAGACAGTAAGCTCAATCAAGAGAGAGATGGGTACAAATTATAAGGTAAACATTGACGATAAGAGCTATACACCTGAGCAGATTTCTGCTATGATACTTCAGAAGCTTAAGGCAGACGCAGAGGCATATTTGGGTGAAACGGTAACATCTGCAGTTATCACAGTACCGGCATACTTCACAGACTCACAGCGTCAGGCAACAAAGAATGCTGGACAGATTGCAGGTCTTGAGGTTAAGAGAATTATTAATGAGCCGACAGCAGCAGCACTTTCTTACGGTATAGACAAAGAGGACGATCAGAAGGTTATGGTATATGACCTTGGCGGCGGTACATTCGATGTATCTATCATAGAGATGGGCGAAGGCGTTCAGGAAGTTCTTGCAACAGCAGGTAACAACAGACTGGGCGGTGACGATTTCGATAAGAGAGTTATTGACTGGATGATCGATTCCTTTAAGAAAGAAACAGGAGTTGACCTCAGCAAGGATAAGACTACTATGCAGCGTCTTAAAGAGGCTGCAGAGAAAGCAAAGATAGAGCTTTCCGGTGTAACAAGTGCAGCAATTAACATTCCGTTTATCTGGCAGGACGAAAACGGTCCTATGCACCTTGACCTTACTCTTACAAGAGCAAAGTTTGACGAGCTCACAGCAGACCTTGTACAGAGCACAATGGGTCCTGTAAAGAGTGCATTAAGCGACTCAGGTCTTACAATTAACGATATTGATAAGGTTCTCATGGTAGGCGGATCTTCAAGAATACCTGCAGTAATCAACGCAGTAAGAAGTTTTATTGGCAAGGAGCCGTTCAAGGGAATCAATCCTGATGAGTGCGTTGCTATCGGTGCAGCTATTCAGGCAGGTGTACTTGGCGGTGAGGTTGAAGGACTACTTCTTCTTGACGTTACTCCGCTTTCACTTGGTGTTGAAACAATGGGCGGTATCATGACAAAGATCATCGACAGAAACACAACAATTCCTACAAAGAAGAGCCAGATATTCTCTACTGCAGCAGATAATCAGCCAAGTGTTGAGATCAATGTACTTCAGGGTGAAAGAGAGTTTGCAAGAGATAATAAGCAGCTTGGCAGATTTATGCTCTCAGGCATTGCACCTGCACCACGTGGTATTCCTCAGATCGAAGTAACATTCGACATTGACTCAAACGGTATCGTAAACGTATCCGCAAAGGATCTTGGCACAGGCAAAGAGCAGAAGGTTACAATTACATCCAATACAAACATGAGCAAAGAGGATATTGAGAAAGCTGTTCAGGAAGCAGAAAAGTATGCTGCTGAGGATAAGAAGCGCAGAGAGACAGTAGATGCAAAGAACGACGCTGAAGGTTTTGCATACAGTGCAGAAAAGCTTGTTAAGGACAACGGCGACAAGATTGACGCAGCAGATAAGAGCGATATTGAGAGCAAGGTTGCAGCTTTAAAGAGTGCAGTTGCTACTGATAACATTGACCAGATAAAGAGTGCAAAAGAAGAACTTGAAAAGACAGTTCAGGCTGTATCAACAAAGCTTTATCAGGCAGGTGCAGCACAGGCAAATGTTGATCCGAACGCAGCAGCACAGGGCGGATATACAGGAAATGCTTCAAGTGATAATGACGGCGGAAATGTATATGACGCAGACTTCAAGGACGTTGACTGATCATAATAATATAAAAAGCCCGAAAGGGTGACGGTCGGGCAGCCGTATGCGAAGGTGTTTCGCAGCGGCTGCCGTATCTTTTTAAACATATATGAGGTGCGAAATAATGCATATAAACGACGGGCAGAATGTACAAATCTCAGAACATGTAGGAATAAAGTGGAGTATGGATAATGTTGTTGTTATTGCACCTGTAACATTGATTTTATATTTGGGCTTATCTCTTGTTTTTACTGCCTTTATTGAAAAAGCAAATTCAACAATAAGCATTATGCCGGCAATTTACAATAGTATGGTTGAAGGAAAGGGAAACACAGATGGCTTTCTGATAGTATTATTGTTTTTTGTAGGAGCGTTTATAGCATTTGGTAATATTATTGCCTACTTGAGTAAGAAGAAAAAATGTAAAGTATCTGTTGAAGGAGAGGTTTACGGTTATTATAGTAAAAAAGTACGTTCGGATATTCAGGATAATGATATATCTAACCAAAAGGTGAAAAAGGCACACAAACCTATATATAAGTATGAATACAACGGAAATGTATATCGTGTTAAGGGTTATGCAATTAATAAAAAGAATATGGTTATAGGAGATAGACTTTGGTTAAGAATAAACCCCGACTATCCGACGGAGATATTTTATCCTTGGAGTAAGGCGGCTACAGCTGCGGTTATAGCAGGGGTTGTGCTTATGATACCGATAGTTCTGGAGATAATTGTGCTTTTGTGTCAGTGAGTAACGAGTTGTGAGAAAACGGGGATACTGAAGCGGTTGTTTTATTAATAAAAGATATTATGAGATATTCTGATAATGGAGAGAATGGAATTTAACAGATAAAAATTCTTATCTAACACTTGCATTTATGACAAAAAACATTTACAATCATATAGGATAAGTACAAGTGTTAGGAAAGAATTAGAATAAATGTGTAAACAGGAGGGATCATCTTGGCAGACAAGAGAGATTATTATGAGGTACTCGGCGTACAAAAGGGTGCGTCAGAAGATGAAATAAAGAAAGCGTTCAGAAAAAAAGCAAAAATGTATCATCCTGATCTTCACCCCGATGATAAAGAGGCGGAGAAGAATTTTAAGGAAGTAAACGAGGCATATGAGGTATTATCCGATAAGGATAAGAAGGCACGTTATGACCAGTTTGGTCATGCAGGTGTAGATCCAAGCTACGGATCAGGTGCAGGCGGTTACGGAACATATACAGGCGGTTTTGATGTTGATGATATTCTCAGCAGCTTTTTTGGAGGATTTGGCGGCAGACGTCAGGCAAATCCAAATGCGCCAAGACGTGGTACAGACGTTGAAACGGTATGTACAATATCGTTTGAGGAGGCAGCAAAGGGCTGTAAAAAGAAAATTTCATTCCAGCGAATTGAGAATTGTGACGAGTGTGACGGTTCGGGAGCAAAGAAGGGTACTACCCCGAAAACCTGTCCAAACTGCGGTGGTTCAGGTCAGGTAAAGATGAACAGTCGTACACCGTTTGGCGTAGTACAGACAACAAGAGCCTGCGAAAATTGCGGCGGTAAGGGAAGAATAGTAGATAACCCGTGTCCACGCTGCGACGGAAAAGGCCGTATCAGAAAAACACACGATGAGAGTTTTGATATTCCTGCAGGTATAGACGACGGTCAGAGATTGAGCGTATCGGGCAGAGGAAACGCAGGTATTAACCATGGTCCGGCAGGTGATCTGTACATATCAATAAATGTCAGACCTCACCCGATATTTGAGAGAAGAGGCAACGATGTTTATTGCGAACTGCCGTTGACGTTTGTTCAGGCGTGTCTTGGTGCAGAGGTTGTAGTTCCGACACTTGACGGAAAGGTAAGTTACAATATTAAAGAGGGTACTCAGCCGGGTGACAGGTTCAGATTAAAGGGCAGAGGTATTCCAAGTCTTAACGGCAGAGGAAAGGGCGACCAGTATGTTACTGTTACGATAGAAGTACCGAAAAACCTTACAAAGCGTCAGAAAGAGCTTTTGCAGGAGTTTGACGGCAATTCTTCAGAGAAAAACTATCAGAACAGAAGAGGCTTTTTTAATAAGCTAAAGGAGCTTTTCGGAGAATAAGCTTGTAACAGGATAGTTTTGATCCACATTCCAAAGTTGTTATTAAATATTGTTTTGAATTATAAACTTTTTATTGAATTACTGTGCAATTTGTTGTACAATAATTACAGTGAAGCTCTGGTGTCAAAAGACAAGGGGACAGCAGAGCTTTTATTTTATT
>ONAH01000081.1 GCA_900315715.1 uncultured Eubacteriales bacterium | reverse complement strand
GAAAAAGTACGGCTGTTTTTTACGGTAACGACAGGACCGTTTATTCCGAAAATAACATCTTTATTTTCCAATCGTTTCAGCTCCCTTTTTACATTTCCGCAGTGCGGTTACTCTACCGTAAAGCCCGACTCTGCAACAAATCTCTTTTTCTGTATCTCAAGCTTTGTGTCTAACGTTTCATCAAGCATTATCGACATTTTTGCACAGGTCGCTTTGATTCCGCCAAGACGTATCGTTTCCTCTTGCTGTACTGTGCAGTTTTTTATATATTTTTTTACAACCGGTATATAGCTTACATCTCTGCTGCTTATATATGCGACTGTTTCCGAATCTCCCACATAAGCTCCGATCGTTTTTGCGGCTTCCTCAATATATCCCTTATATTTATTGCTCTTTACAAAGTCACAAATTTTTTTCTCTGCCTCTGCAAATAGTGAGTCAACCATTTTGTTTCTTTTTCCAAAAAGCTCTCGTTTTATGGCAGTTTCCTTCTGCGACTTCTCTTTTGCCAATGCTGCCGTAAAGCTTGCTTTCTCTTTCTGTATAAATGCAAAGGCTGCTGCCGTTCCCTCTTCGTTGGCACGGGCAAGCTGTTCCTCTCGGAAAGCCTCAACCTCCGCTCTCATTGCATTTTTCTGCTCCTCGGCGTATTTTTCTATCGCCTGCAGAAAGCTGTTTGTTTTACTGTTTGCATCTATCATAGTTATACGCCTCCTGTCAGTCAATCTTTATTCCGATAGCGTCATGAACATACTTTGTGATAGAATCACCTGTACGACCATTTCCGTGTCTGTCGGGAATTTCCACTATCAGCGGCTGCCTCGAATTAAGCTTGTAGTCCATTATTAACTCAGGACATAATGCTACAAGTGTTGCTGTCATCAATACTACTGCTACATCGGGACGCTGCATGGTTTCTTTTAGTGTTTCCCTGACCTCTTCCTCGGTATGTATTACTACTCCGTCGATTCCCGACAGTCTCATACCCATAAGCGTATCAACATTATCGCTTATCAAGAAAAATTTCATACCGTGTCACTCCCTGCTAACGCCTTATTAACCAAGCTTAGAGAGAATTAGGATAGATACCAGCATTCCGTAAAGCGCAACACCTTCACCGAGAGCAACGAAAATAAGTGACTTACCGAAGTTCTTGCTGTCCTCGCTTGTAGCACCGATTGCTGCCGGTGCAGCGTATCCTACGGCTATTCCTCCGCCTATACATGAAAGTCCTGTTGCTATCGCTGCGCCAATATAGCCCATACCCATTGAGCTTGCAGCGGCTTCGCTTACTGCCTCTGTATCACCTGCTGCACTTGCTATCATCGGACAAAGAAAACATGCGATAAATACTGCACAGAACGAAGCTATCTGCATATATAATGCTTTCTTTCTCTTGCAGCCTCTCTGTACTGCTTTGTTTGAAAGATATACCGATACTACACCAAAAATAACAGGAATTGAAAGAAAAATGAAATCCATAATAAAAACCTCCTAATTTTTTTATCTTATTATTGCTCTGACAGCGATGTTACCGGCTTAAACTCTCTGCCGTTACCGCTGTAAAATCTTCCGAACATCTCGTAAAACTCAAGTCTTAATACCTGTATGCAGACAAGAAGTGCTTCAAGTGCCATTACAAATATATTTCCTATTATTACGATTGTTACATATCCTACTCCGCTTGCCATGTTTGCAAGTGTGAATACAACCTCCATCATTCCTGCGTGAACAAGTACAAATGCTCCGACACGAAGAAATGACATCGTATTTGTTACATAGCTTAACAAAACTTCAAATAGTTCAAAGAAATTCTGTACGCAGTAACCGCCCCAGCTCTCTGGCTGCCAGTTTTTCTTACCCTCACACAACCTGCCCAAGGGCTCTTTAATAAATACCATCCCAAGTGGTATTATTGCAAGATATATTATATAAACAGGTGTCGCTATATTTACTCCAAACATCATATTGCTTACAAGGGCCGCTACTACCGATACATAAAACAGCAATCCGCACAAACCATTGTTTCCGAACACTCCGTTCTCAATATCATGTCTTTTTAGCGATACTACTATATTTAGTATCATTGCCACTGTAACAAGTACCATACCTATTCCTACTGCTATATATATGATATTGTTTGTCGTAGCAGGCTCCATTACACTTATCGGCTTTTCTTCAAAACCAAACAGCTTATTGTACACAGGATCAAGCACATGCTCAAATCCAAATACAGAACCGTAAATCAGTCCGAATACCGCTCCGGAAATTCCACATGGAATCAGTATTCTTCCCAACGGATTTTTCTTCTTTTTCATAAAGAATCCAAACAGCATTACCATCAATCCGTGTCCGACATCTCCAAACATTATTCCGAACAACAAGGTATATGTCAATGCTACAAATCCGGTTGGATCAAGCTCACTGTATCCGGGCAAACCGTACATCTCGGTATAATATTCAAATCCTTTTGCAAAAACATTATTTTTGAGTTTGACCGGCGGAGAATGTTTCAACTCGCTTTTTCCGTTTGTTAATGTACACTCTACCGATTCTATTGACTGCAGCTTTTTACAGAGTTCGTCGGCTTTTTCTTCCGTTACCCATCCTACTATTACAAAACTTTTGTTATATGTTACCGCCTTAGACAAAACAAGCTGTTTTCTCTCTATATCAGTAAAATAACTGTGGTAAAGGTCTATCTCATCTCTGTTACTGTCGATATATTCTTCAAGTTCTTGGCTGAGCTGCTCAAGCTCGTCTTCAAGCTGTGGCAAAAGTTTTTTCTGCTCCTCACAATACTCCTCCGGCGTGCCGTTTAAGTCAAGCACCCCACTGCTCTCAAAGTACAAACTGGAAAATATTCTATCAACATCATCACTGTCGGATATCGGTGCAAGATATAGCCCCCAGTAGTAATTGTCGTCGTGTGAGGTCGGAAAGAATATCACAAATGGGTTTTCGCTGTAATGCTGCATTCTGTCAAAGCTTTCTTTCGGCAATTTTCCGAAATTTGCTTTTATATACCTGCACTCGTTTATCTTTTCCATCGGAAAATCCAATCCTGTGAAGTGGCTTATCTGCTCGATAGTATGCTTGCACTTCTCTATCTGTGCGGATAGCTTATACTTCCTGTCGGAAAAATCCTGAAGTTTATCGGTAAGCCTTACTATTTCTTCTGCAATTTCATCTGTAAGTCCTTCCTTCGGAACAGTTGTCAAATTGCATTTGATGTTTTCAGAATCGATAACACTATAAAACTTTTCCATAATCTCCCCATAGACATTATTTGCCTGCACGGGAATAAACATTTTTATGTCTGAATGGAAACTTAGCGGATCATCAGGCTGAAAGCTCTGTGACTCAACAAGCGCTTCCGCAGTTTCACTGAGCTTTTCGGCTGTTCCGATTATCCTCAGACATTTTATCTTTTCTATTGCCAATACTATCACCCCTTTATCAATTTATTACAATCTGTTTTATTTTGTCAGAATCAACATTATAACGCACGCCTTCTATTATGCTTACGATATTGTCATATTCCGTTTTCATCACGAAATAGTACGACATCATAACCACCAGCGGATACGTTGAAAAATGTATATTTTTTTTAGTGACTCTGTACAAACCTAAGTTATCTATCTGCCCTGCATATACATATGTTAGCTTTGCAAGCTCCCTGCCAAATGAAGTTCCTTTTACTGAGGCAAACACCTCGTCACCGGTCTGCGCTCTTAACATTTTTTCCATTACCTTTGGCGGTATAGAACCATAGGGAAATGCATATTCCTTCGTTGTTTCATACGGTGCATGATAGTAGCGTTTTAGTCGATATATTCTTACGAAGTTCATATAGTTCATTATCGAATCAAACATCTCTATGAGCGCTTTCTGCTCATTCCCTGCAGAATATTTTGCTATATCTTCATATAATATTCGATAGCTGTATCTGTACAATACATTCTCAATTTTTGCTATATTTAATGCAGCTCCCTTTGCAGGGCGTAACGGTGCTAATATCTTTCCGTACGGAGTTAATGCAAGTACGTCGAAAAGCTCTTCGTATGTATGTGCCTGAGCCATTCTTGTAAAATCTATTGCAGTAATTCCTAAAAAATACTGAGGAAATGTAAAAAAAGCATCTGTCTTGTGCTTTGAGGTTAGCGTTGTTAGAAAATGTATTATCTGCTCAATTTCACTCTGACGAAGAATAAACTCCGAAAAATGTTCACTCGTGCCTTTTGCATATATACACAGCGAAGAAAAATCCTCCGCAAGCTTTTGTTTTAGTATCAGTTCCAATCGCCCTCTGTGTACTTCTCTTTCGTTTACTTTCTTTAGCACCTCTTTGTAGCTTGTGTTGTTTTTCAGATAAGTTACTACTTCGGCAACACTTTTGCAGGAGAGCAGACTTGCATAATCTTTTTCTGTCAGACGTTTTCCGTATTTGGCTCGGGTTTTTGCAAGAACCGCATTAGCAGATTTTGATGAACTCATCTCTTCCGCCTCCGTTTCTGATAGGGTTATCTCTTGAGAACTGCGCTGACAATATTATCAACCCATTTCTCCTTATTCGATTTGAATGTTTTTTCCATTTTCTGAGAAACTGAATCATAATGCTTTTTTGTGATTTCCCATTCCTCTTCACTTGCTTTTACAGCAGTTTTTTTATATTGCTCAACGTGTACTTTTGCACTTTCAAGATATTCGTCATATACTTCTTGACGTTTTTTCTTGACTTCTTCTCGTGATGCTATTTTCTCTGCCTGTGCTTCTTCTTCCATTTTTCGGGCGGTTTCGTCCATTTGTAGAATTTTGCTTATCAAATCGTCCATGCTTGATCGCCTCCCTCCGTTATTAATTATACATCATCATATTTCATCTTATTTTTCTTTTATAAGGACTATATCCCCAAAAGTACAAGAATACTTTCGGGGAACGGTCTTTCGATCGATATTTTTAGTTTTTCAAACTTTGAATAGGTGCAGGAATGCGTCCGCCTCTTTTGATGAATTTTGCAGGAGAAGCAGTGTTTACCTCCATTACAGGTCCGCCTCCTAAAAGTCCGCCAAAGTTTAGCGTATCGCCTGCCTTTTTACCTATTGCAGGTATAAGTCTTACTGCAGTGGTTTTAGAGTTAATCATTCCGATAGCAGCTTCATCTGCGATAATTCCGGAAATAACTTCAGGTGTAGTATCACCGGGAATATTAATCATATCAAGTCCTACCGAACATACAGATGTCATCGCCTCGAGCTTTGTAAGTGTTAAACAGCCTTTTTCCGCTGCCGCTATCATACCTGCGTCCTCCGTTACAGGAATAAACGCACCTGACAGACCGCCAACATGAGAACTTGCCATAACTCCGCCTTTCTTTACTGCGTCATTAAGCAACGCAAGGCACGCAGTTGTTCCATGTGCTCCACACGTTTCAAGTCCCATTTCTTCCAGTATATGCGCTACTGAATCACCTATTGCCGGAGTTGGCGCAAGCGAAAGATCAACGATACCAAAAGGTACACACAATCTCTTTGACGCTTCCTGTGCAACAAGCTGACCTACTCTTGTTATTTTAAACGCCGTCTTTTTTACTATATCCGCAACACCTGTTATATCGCAATCAGGGGATTTTGCAAGGGCTGCTCTTACTACTCCGGGGCCCGATACGCCTACATTTATTACACATTCAGGCTCACCTGTTCCGTGAAACGCACCTGCCATAAACGGGTTATCCTCAGGAGCGTTACAGAAAACAACCAACTTTGCAGCGCCTATACAATCTCTGTCAGCCGTAAGTTCTGCTGTCTGTTTGATTATTTTGCCCATCTTTGCAACGGCGTCCATATTAATACCCGCTTTTGTTGAGCCGATATTTACAGATGAACATACTCTGTCTGTTATGGAGAGAGCTTCCGGTATACTTTCTATGAGGGCATAATCGCCTGCTGAAAATCCCTTATGACACAGTGCTGAATATCCGCCCAGAAAGTTTACTCCCACTTCCTTTGCGGCACGATCAAGAGTTTTTGCAAATTTAACAGTCTTCTGTGCCTGACACGCCGACGCTATCATAGCAATAGGTGTTACGCTTATTCTCTTATGTATTATTGGAATACCGTAATCTATACTTATATCTTCGCCTGTCTTAACCAGATCTTTTGCATATCTGCATATCTTATCATAAACTTTGTCACAGGCTTTATCAATATTATCATCTATACAATCAAGAAGTGAAATACCCATCGTGATAGTTCTCACATCAAAATTCTCGTTCTCGATCATATTTATGGTCTCAAGAATATCGTTTGTATTTATCATACTGAATTTCCTCTCAAATTATACTCTGTACATCGTATTAAAAAGCTCCTCGTGTGTAACGTGTACTTTTACTCCGAATTCTTCGCCTATATGGTTCAGATCCTCTGCAAGCTCTTTAAACGGTACAGTGCAGGAGGTTATATCTACCATCATTATCATAGCAAACATATCCTGCATTACAGACTGAGTTACCTCGATTACATTTGCACCGTGTGCTGCACATACTCCGGCAACACCTGCAAGAATACCGACTGTATCTTTGCCTATAACAGTTATTACAGCTTTCATAAATTATTCCTCCGCATCTTCAATGTCTTATTACATTTTAATCTTTTTATGGCAAAAAGTCAATCTAAATATATAACTTGTGACACATAATAGAGAAATTGTTACTTTTTATTCAGATAAATAATATTACTCTTTGAAATCTGTAATTACTGTTATTAAAAAAACAGTCATACATTCTATTCTTGAGAATGTATGACTGTAATGTTTATGATTTAGTTTAGCAACATAAACAGATAGATTATTATCAGCAACCCTGCTACAAGTGCGTTTACTCCACCTGAATAATTAAGCAACTGGGCTGTTTCAGCTTTATTCAGATTTTCTTCTGCTGCCTCAATTTTTAGATTTTTTATCTTGCTTACACAATGCTTATAGTACAGTTTATTAGCAAAAACTCCAAGCAATATCATTCCAACTATCTGTGCAAATAAAAGTATGCTTGGAAGCATTGCTATTATCTGCTGTTCCATCGGCAGTTTCTGCATTTCAATAGACATATTCATGTATTGTTCCATTGTAAACGACGATATATTGTCCAAACTTAAGCCAAGCTTCTCAAGTACACCATTAATAACCTTTACACTATATGTAACAGAAATATAATATCTCAGCACATATAACAGAGTTTCCAATGAAAATACAAGCGCACCAACCTTATACTGCTTGCGATAAAGAAACCATACTCCGGAGAATATTGCTGCGGAAAAATTAAATTTGTTGATCTTTCTCTTTACTGCGTCAAACGCCTTTATATAATATGGCGTATTTACACCTATATAGCATGCCATATCAGCAACAGTTACATCTTCTTCAAACTTTACCTGTGCAGGTATTCCTCCAAGCGGATCCGGCATTCCCGGCGGAAGCTTAAACTCCCCGTAATCCGCAAAATCAAAACTGTCTTCTTTTTCTTCCTTTATCAGACGTGATCCGCAGCGGTTGCAGAAATTCGCCCTGGGATTGTTTTCCAAACCACATACAGTACATACTTTATTACCGTTATCTGTTGGTTTGAGTTTTATTTTTTCCTTCTTTTCTTCTGTTACTGTATCCTTTGTTACTGTATCCTTTTTTTCTTCTTTCGATACACCCTGCGCAGACTTCTTTATCAGTTCAAATCCGTCAAAAACATAGTTCTTTGAGTGTTTTTCATAATTCGGGCATTCACCCTCCTTTTTCCAGCACTCTCTATGCACCGGAGTTCCACATTCGGGGCACACTACAACATCATCGTCAGTTTTAAAGTCCTCTCCGCAAAGTCCGCATTTTAATCCTGTGTAGTCTATTTTAATCACTTCCTGTTCATATACCGCACATATCACTGTTTGAATATGGTTATAAATATTATATCAAAACAGTAACAAAATTACAACCATTATTTTTTTGTTTTAGAATATTATCTAAAAATTTCCAATACATCTAAACACCTTCTTCTTGTATAACAAAAATTTATATAGTATAAATATGAATTATTCAATTTCTGAAAAAAATACTGCCTAATTTGATACTTTACTTTTTTCTAAAAAAAGACTATAATATATATTTGGAATATAATGATTAATTGTTGAGAGGAAATATTGACATGGTACAATTTGAAGAATTAAAAATTGCTGTCGAAGAGTTAAAACCCGAAATAGACGATCTTGCAGACGCACTGGGACTTAAAGCTTGTGAATCAGAGATCGAACAGCTTGAGTACAAAGCCACCGAACCGGGTTTCTGGGACGACATGGAAAACTCACAGAAAATACTTCAGAGAACAGGATTACTTAAAAATAAAGTGAACGGCTACAAAGACCTTGTAAGCCGCTATGAAGATACCCTTGCACTGATTGAAATGGGTGACGAAGAAGAAGATTTGTCTATTCTTGAAGAAGCACAGTCCGAATATGAAAAAATTAAATCAGACCTGGAAACACAAAGACTTTCTACTCTGCTTACAGGCGAATACGACAAAAACAACGCTATCCTTACTTTCCATGCGGGAAGCGGCGGTACAGAGGCTCAGGATTGGGCAGAAATGCTTTTCAGAATGTACGGACGCTGGGCTGAAAGACATGACTTTAAAGTAAAAACACTAGATTATCTTGACGGTGATACAGCAGGACTTAAAAGTGCAGTTATGCTTGTTGAGGGCGAGAACGCCTATGGTTACTTAAAAAGCGAAGCAGGTGTACACCGCCTTGTCAGAATATCTCCGTTCGATGCTTCAGGCAGACGCCAGACATCTTTTGCTTCACTTGAAGTTATGCCTGAAATTGAGAAAAACGTGAACATCGTTATTCCTCCGGAAGATATTAAAATGGACGTTTATCGTTCAAGCGGTGCCGGCGGTCAGAAAGTTAACAAAACCTCCTCTGCTGTTCGTCTTACACATATTCCAACAGGAATCGTAACATCATGTCAGGTTGAGCGTAATCAGTTCCAAAACAGAGAAATGGCTATGCAAATGCTTATCTCAAAGCTTGTTGAAATTAAAGAGAAGGAACATCTTGACAAGATTGAGGATATCAAAGGTGTACAGAAAGAAATCACCTGGGGAAGCCAGATACGCTCTTACGTTTTCATGCCATATACACTTGCTAAAGACCATAGAACAAAGTTTGAGTCTGCAAACATCAACGCTGTTATGGACGGTGAAATTGACGGTTTTATCAACGCATATCTTAAAGCAGAAAGCCAAGGTACACTCTCCGACGGTGAATAATATCCTTTTGTTTTCTTAATATATATCTGAATACAGCCAATTTTACGTTTTTCGTAAAGATGGCTGTTTGTGTAATCTATTTCTTGGGGGCAGTAACATGAGATGTCCATATTGTTCGTATGCTGAAAGCAAGGTAACTGACACTCGCACCGTTGACGACGGAGAAAAAATTCGCCGCAGACGTGAATGTATTAAGTGCGGAAGAAGATTTACAACACATGAATCTATTGAAATAATACCCATTATTGTTGTAAAACGCGATAAATCAAGAGAACCGTTTGACAGAAACAAGCTTTTGTCGGGGCTTCTTCGTGCTTGTGAAAAACGTCCTGTGCCGCTTGAAACTGTTGAGGGAATTGTCGATACCATAGAAACTAAACTTCAATGCTCTCTTGAACATGAAGTAAAAGCGTCTGTTATAGGTGAGCTTGCCATGGCCGCTCTTAAACAGGTTGATGAAGTATCATATGTTCGCTTTGCATCGGTTTACAGACAGTTTAAGGATATCAACTCATTCGTAGAAGAACTTAACAAGCTTCTGCATGAACAGTAAAAGTTACTCTTCTTTACATTTTTATACATGAATTGTTGTTTAATATTCTAAATCACAAAATTATTATCGCCCGAAAGTGGTTATCAAAATCACTTTCGGGCATTTTTTAGTTGCATTTCCACGGGGTATTGGTATTCATGAAGTATATCCAAATTCAGAATGTATCATAATAAATACATTTCTCAACACAAACCTGTGATTGTGTTTCTTCTTGCATCAGATTTCAAACTCAACCAAACCGTTTTCAAGCCTATATATCGCACCAACTACTTTGAGTCCGTGTTCTTCCTCTCTCTGAATCTCAAAACTTTCTTCAATAACGCTTACACTTCTTTTGACATTCAAACAACATGCTTTGTAATCGTCCTTTTCATCTCCTATTGCCAATCGTATCTCATCTGTAATAAACTTAACATACCCGTCTGGATCATGATTTACTGCAGCGTCAACTGCACCACAATGATCGTGTCCTAATACTACCACCAGCTTTATTCCAAGATGTGATACTGCATACTCTATCGAACCCAGTTGGTGATCATCTATTACATTTCCTGCTACACGAATAACAAATAAATCCCCTACTCCTGCATTAAATGCAACTTCCGGTATTACTCTTGAATCCGAACATGACACTATTACCGCAAAGGGTTTCTGTCCGTTTTCAAGCGTTTCTTTTCTTTTCTGTTCGGATATATCACCTGTATTTTTGTTCTCTGTAACATAAAACTCGTTGCCTTTTATTAATTTCATCATTGCTTCTTTCGCTGTTATATTACTATGTTCCATTTTTTCTACCTCCGATAATAAGCCTTTATTTCATTATACGATTAATTACTCAAAATTACAATATCATTTTTAAAGGGAGAAGCATTCTATTTTGCTTCTCCCCATTTTGTTTAATCTTCTATTTCAACACTTTCCACATTAATAATTGGCGGATATACAGATAGCACCTCATCCTGATGAGTTACTTTTATTCGACTTCCCAGTTTTATATTCTGTAAAACCTCATCATCGTTACAATGGAAATCCGCACAATCAAAGATCGGATACTGTGGACAGCTTATTCTTATCGAACCGCCGTCATGTATATCTGCGACTATACCCTCAAACGTAAAGTTTTCCGTATCGCAATACAAGCTTTCCATAGGTATGGTTTCATCATAAAGCTGATGGCCGTCCTTTGCGATAACATCATCAGAATTATCATAAAACAAGAATAATACTTTTTCGCCTTCATCACTCTTTATCCTGAACTGTGCAAACCCCTCCTGTATCAAAACCGTATTAGGGTTACCAAGTAGTTCGATTACTTCTCCATAAGTCATATCATCCGTAACCGCCATTATTCTTTCTACTCCTGTATAACCTTCATCGTAATCCGTATCAAAAACTATATAATCACTGTCAGAGGTTTCTTCTGTATTAATGCTTTCTTCGGCTTTTTTATCTTCTTCTGTGTTTTCATTTTTTGAAGTGTCTGTAGTTTGTTCGCTTTTGATGTTTCTTGTCTCATTTGTATCTGATACAACATCTTTCTGTGTACTACTAATATTTTCCTTATGTGGAAGGTCAGGGGTTGATTCCTGTATCTCAATGTTCGCCTGCGGTGTTACGGGATCGTTCGGTTTTACTGTGTTTAATGTAAAAACAACCGCTGTTCCTGCTATTATCAGACACACTATGCAGGCTGCAATTTTCCATATTTGTTTGTTCTCATGCTGTATTTCTGACAGCATTACAGTACTGCTGTCGATCCTGTTCTCTGCAACTTGACTAAGTTTCATTTGTTTTAGCTTTTGTTCGCTTCTTTCAAGAATACTTGTTTTTTTTTCGTCCGTAATTGCTTCATAATTTTGTGATAATTCTTCTACAAGCTTATCGTCTGCATTCTCAAGGCTGCTGAAAATATCTTTTTTTCTTTTCATATAATCTCACTCCCTTATTATTTCCGCAAGACTTTCTTTTAGACGCTTCAACGCTCTGCTGCTGCGCATTCGTACCGCTGACGCTTTCATTGAGAGTATAGTTGCTATTTCGGTTGAACTCTTATTATAGTAAAATTTGTAGATAATTATCGTACTGTCAGGTTCTCCAAGTAATTTTATCTTGTCAAATATTATCCTCTGAGTCTCACTTCCGATTACCTCTCTCTCAACATCAAATTCTGATGTCAACTCATTTATGTTTTCGTCATTAATAGAGATAGGAACAATTCTTCTGTTTTTTTGCCTGCGATAATAATCTATCGCCCTGCGTTTTGCTACCGTACCTATATACCCTTTTAGATCGCCCTCATAATTTGACTGATCGTCCAACCCTAAAAAAACATCTGCAAATACATCGCTTACACATTCTTCAATGTCCTCATGACGCAACGTGCTTCTGAGTTTATTATATACTATCGTATATACATAATTGATGTACTCGTCTACTAAAGCCTTATGTGCATTATGCGGTGATGACCGCATAAGTTCTGTGTAATATTTTCTTGTCATAATGAATCGCCTCACTTATAAGCTTTCACTAAATACATTCGACAAATATATCTCTACTGTCACATTTATTCTAAAAGCCTACTGCATTTATTTTGCAATAGGCTCTTTATATCACTTTATATCAATAGTTTAAGTACCGTCTGATAAACAGTTCCACTCAAATATTTTATCATGGTTTTGTACAATCGTGTTCGCACATATATAGAGTACATAAACATAAAACATAACAAAAAACCTATTCCGAACTTAACGATATAATCGTTGTTTTCTGCCTATATCTCTACTTGTGCCTTTGCTTTGTCAAACTAGCTGTCGTTTACAATTCCTGCACTTATTACATCACACAATTCTGCAGCAATTTTCTTCATACTTCATGGAATTATCCATTTTTATCACTGCATATTATTCTGAAATATTAAGCTTTAGCTGCTCTGCTTCTTCTCCCGAAGGCATCGCTCCCATTGTTGGCAGTGTTTTTGAACGATATCTTTTTGTATCCTTAAATCGTCCTTCCTCGTATTTTTCAAGCTTCATTACTACATGACCTTTTTTCAGCTTCATCGCTGCCACACCTTGAGTACTTCTTGTAGTTTTTAGAGGTATTGAGCCTGAATGGAGAAGCAACATTCTGCCCGATGTTGATGTGAGAAGTACATCGCAATCCTCTGTTATGAATAATAGTCCTGCAAGCGGGGATTTATCGCTGTATGCATTCGATAGCTTTTTGCGGTTGGTCTTTGTTTCGTAAACATTTAAAGGAACCTTTGCAAGCTTTCCGTTCTCAAAAGCAAAAAGCATAAAGCCCTCGTAATCCTTTGTAACTATCATATCAACAGGCATTTCGTCCTCGTCCATACCAAGCTTTGCCGCAACATAATCACCCAATACACTAGCCTTTGTATCAGCAAAATCATATGCCTTTGTCTTATATACCTGACATTTGTTTGTAAAGAATAGTAATTCGGCTGTGTTTGTTGATTCGTATGAACGGTATATACCGTCACCCTCTTTGAACTTCTGTTCGCCGCCCATTCTAAGTGATAGCGGCGTAATCTTCTTGAAGTAACCCTCTTTTGTATAATAGAGATTTACAGGGTAATCAGGTATTTCGGGCGTAATATCCACATCTTTAATATCCTGTGAATCAATTAAAGTTGTTACTCTGTCTTTGCCGTATTTTTTTGCAACTTCTTTAAGCTCAGCTACTATAATATTCTTAATCTTTGTTTTGCTTGCAAGTATTCCTTCAAGCTCCTGTATATCCTTTTCAAGCTCCTCTATTTCCTTTGTACGCTTTAAAATATACTCTCTGTTAAGGTGACGAAGCTTTATCTCGGCTACATACTCCGCTTGAGTTTCGTCTATTCCAAAGCCTATCATCAGGTTCGGAACAACCTCGCTTTCCTCTGCTGTTTCACGAACAATTTTTATTGCTTTATCTATGTCAAGCAGTATCTTTTCAAGACCTTTCAGCAAATGCAGCTTGCTGCGTTTTTTCTCAAGGTCAAACGATGTTCTTCTGCGAACACACTCTACTCTAAACGCCGTCCACTCTTCAAGCAACGCACGCACCCCAAGTACTCTCGGTGTTCCTGCTATAAGTACATTGAAGTTGCATGGGAAAGAGTCCTCTAATGGTGTCATCTTATATAGTTTCTGCATTAGCGTATCGGGATCGGTATTTCTCTTTAAGTCGATAGTTATCTTTAGTCCATCTATACCGGTCTCGTCACGAACATCCGATATTTCCTTTAGCTTGCCTGATTTTGCAAGGTCAATTATCTTTTCGATTATCGCCTCACATGTTGCAGTAGGCGGAATACTTGTAACATCTATACAGTTTGCACCGCTGTCGTAGGTATATACTGCTCTTACCTTAAAGCTTCCTCTGCCTGTTTCATATATAGACTTTATTGTCGGAACATCATATATTATCTGTCCTCCACCAATAAAATCAGGCGCCGGCAATGTGGATATTATATCATGTTTTTTGTCCTTTATCAGTGCAATAGTCGTTTCACATAATTCTCTGAGGTTAAACGAACATATATTACTCGCCATACCTACCGCTATTCCAGTATTGGCATTTACTAGCACAGACGGAAAAGTTGCGGGCAGCAGAGTTGGTTCTTTTAACGTATTGTCATAGTTATCTACAAAATCTACTGTATCCTTATCTATATCCTTGAATAGTTCATTACAAATTGCATCAAGTTTTGCCTCTGTGTAACGTGATGCAGCCCATGCCATATCACGACTGTAAAACTTACCAAAGTTACCTTTGCTGTCTACATAAGGGTGCAATAGTGCTTCATATCCACGGCTCAATCTTACCATTGTATCGTATATTGCAGTATCACCGTGAGGATTAAGCTTCATCGTTTGACCAACTATATTTGCAGACTTCGTTCTTGTTGGCCCTAACAGTCCCATTTTATACATCGTGAACAATAGCTTTCTGTGCGATGGCTTAAACCCGTCTATCTCAGGTATCGCTCTGGACATTATTACGCTCATAGCGTACGGCATATAGTTTTCTTCTATTGTCGTTACTATCTTCTGATCTACAATATCGCCTGCTCCTCTTATTACACCCTTGATCTTCGGCTGATAGGATTTAGGCTCTGTCTTTTTTCTTCTTGCCACTGTTTTCTTCTCTCCCCTCTCAGCTTACATCAAGATTATCTATATAATCAGCGCCGTACTTTACAATATAATCCTTTCGGCCTGTGAGATTATCTCCTAACAGTATATCAAATATTTCGGCTGTTTTCTCTGCGTCATCAGGCATTATCTTTATTAGTCTGCGTGTTTCGGGATTCATTGTGGTTAAGTTCATCATATCAGGTTCGTTCTCACCAAGTCCTTTGGAACGCTGTATGGTAAACTTCTCCTTGCCTATCTCATTTATGAACATTTCCTTTTCCTGTTCTGTATATGCAAAGTATATCTGATTTTTCGTTGTAATTTCATACAGCGGTGACTCTGCTATAAACACCTTTCCTTCTCTAATAAGAGTTGGCGTTAATCTGTATATCATTGTCAGCAGAAGTGTTCGTATCTGAAATCCATCCACATCGGCATCAGTACAAATAATTACCTTGCTCCACCTGAGCATATTGAGGTCAAACAGAGAGAGATTTTTATTTGATTTTGCTGTTGTTTCAACTCCGCAACCCAACACCTTCAAAAGATCTGTTATTATCTCACTTTTAAATATCTTGTTGTAATCTGCTTTAAGGCAGTTCAATATTTTTCCTCTTATCGGCATAATTGCCTGAAAATCGGGATTTCGCGCCTGTTTACACGCTCCCAACGCTGAATCTCCCTCCACAATAAATAACTCTCTTTGCGATGTATCCTTGCTTCGGCAATCAACAAACTTTGCAACACGACTTGTCATATCCATATTGCTGGAGAGAGTTTTCTTTATATCAAGTCGGGTTTTCTCTGCTTTTTCACGACTTCTCTTATTTATTAACACCTGTCCTGCAATTCTGTCTGCCTCAATTGGATTTTCTATAAAGTATATCTCAAGTTGATGACGAAGAACCTCCACAAGTGCGTCTTGAATACCTTTATTGTTAATTGCCTTCTTTGTCTGATTTTCATATGACGTTACACTGGAAAATGACGATATTACTACTACAAGGCACTCTTCCACATCGTTAAATTTTATTTTGCTTTCACTTTTATTGTACTTTCCGTTTTGCTTCAGATATGCGTCTATCTGATATACAAAAGCATTCTTTACAGCAGCCTCATGTGCGCCGCCATGTTCAAGCCAGCTTGAATTGTGATAAAATTCCTGCGCTTTTACTTTATTTGAAAACGCAAGTGCTATGTTCATCTTTGCCTTATACTCCGGTTTATCGGCACGATCTCTCACCATACGTTCAGCCTGCCATGACTGCACTGAGGTCAATGCATCCTCCCCAACTATCTCCTTGACATGGTCTGTAATACCGTCGTTATAAATAAACTCAGTCGTATCAAAGCTCTTGCCGTTCTGTATTCTGAGAATAAACTTTATTCCTGCGTTTACTATTGCCTGTCTTCTGATGATATCGTGAAAATATTCGGGCGGTATTTCGATATCTGTGAACACCTCCAAATCAGGACGCCAACGTATCTTTGTTCCTGTGTCACGTTTTGAATAGTTCTCTTTTTTTAGTCCACCTACATTCTCTCCCTTTTCAAAAGACAACGTATATCGTGTGTTGTCACGTCTGATATCAACGTTCATATATTCTGATGAATACTGCGTTGAGCATAGTCCCAGTCCGTTTAAACCCAAAGAATACTCATAGTTTTCGCCTTCGCTGTTGTTGTACTTACCACCTGCATACAGTTCACAGAAAACAAGCTCCCAGTTGTATTTTTCTTCATTTTTATTATAATCCACCGGTATTCCTCTGCCATGATCCTCTACTTCGATTGATTTATCATTGTAGTAAGTAACAGTTATTTCTCGTCCGTATCCTTCTCTTGCTTCATCTATTGAGTTTGAGAGTATCTCAAAAAACGAATGTTCGCAGCCCTCAAGTCCGTCCGATCCAAATATCACGGCCGGACGCTTACGAACTCTGTCTGCGCCTTTCAGTGAAACGATACTTTCGTTATCGTATTCGGGTGTTTTTTTTCTTGCCATTTCTATATTTCCTTTTCTTATTTTTTATGATATTTAATTAATTCATATCTGTATTCAGATAATAACAAACTTTCTTGAACTGTAATTGACGAAAACTTAATCATTATCATCTTTTTCTTTCACAGCAAAATAAACTGCTCCAATAATAATTATTCCGAAAACAGTTCCTGCTATAAGTATGATTTCAACAAGTGTCATTACTTATCACCTTTGTCTTTTATTAAAGCATAAACTACTCCGAAAATCATCAGTCCAATAAACATCCCTGCTATAACTATTATCATTATACCTCCCCCTTTAACAAAGATCTTTATCAAAAAAATATATAACTCAAGACATTTCTATTACCATACCAAAGATAATAATATACATATTATCTTCGGTAATCGGATAATTATGATTTTGGTCCGCACACCACTTTCTGAATGAAGCTTTATATGGTCTTTATTTCAGCACCATATCATCTTCATTTATTAACATTTAGCATTTACTGTCTTTTGAACACTTTTTTCTTATAACATCTTTGATACCAAAATAAATTACTGCTCCTATTAATCCTCCTATGGTATTGAGAAAGAGATCATCAATATCTGTACATCTTTCAAAAAACATTAACTGAATAAGCTCTATACAAAACGAATATCCCGCTGCTGCAAGAACAGTTTTCCATATATTATCAAGTTTCTTGAAACATAACGGCCATACAATCCCTACCGGAATAAACATAAGTATATTGCCTATTATATTTAACTTCCAGCTTTTGTACGAATGAACCATACGTACAAACGGAACTAAATTCTTATTAAAAGGAACTATGCGGTCCTTATCAAATAATAGAGGCTGCATATGACCATCTATCAGATGGTAAGGGAATAGTGTTATCCTTGCAATTACTATTAAACATATATATAGACTTAACAATTTAATTTCGTTAATTGTATTGAAATGTCTGTTTTTTACAGTTCGATAAAGCATCAACGAAAGCCATATTATTGTTATTAACAGAAATACTATTTCAAAATATATTTCAATCATTTTTCCTGTCTTCTATCACTCTTTTTTTATTATCTCGGCATCAATTCGCCTGTACTGTTTTCACTCAAACATTCTATTACTTTAAACCCTTCAGCTTATTTATCTTATCTCTAAGAAAAGCCGCATGTTCAAATTCTAACAGTTGTGCCGCTGCTTTCATCTCTTTTGTTAGCTGTTCAATAAGCTTCTGCTTTTCCTCGGGTGTGTAATGCTTCTTTTGCTTCTTGTCATCGTCTGAATGAGTTGAAATCTCAAGTATCTCGCTTATCTTCTTTACAATAGTTTTTGGAACTATACCATGCTCCTTGTTATATCTCATCTGTATCTCGCGACGTCGTGCGGTTTCCGTCAGTGCCTTCTCCATAGACGGAGTAACACTATCAGCATACATTATTACCGTACCCTCGCTGTTTCGTGCTGCTCTTCCCACTATCTGTATCAAACTTCTCCCGCTTCTTAAAAATCCCTCTTTATCTGCGTCTAGTATTGCTACTAACGCAACCTCAGGTATGTCAAGTCCCTCTCTTAGTAGGTTTATTCCTACTAATACATCAAATTCGCCTAAACGCAAATCCCTGATTATCTCCATACGCTCAACTGTATCTATATCATGGTGCATATAGCGCACTCTGATTCCCATATCCTCAAAGTATGATGTGAGATCTTCTGCCATTTTCTTTGTAAGCGTAGTAACAAGCGTACGGAATCCTTTCTTTGTCCTTTCGTTGATCTCTGATATTAGATCATCTATCTGCCCCTCAGTCGGTCGTACCGATATTTCGGGATCTAACAGTCCTGTGGGACGTATTACTTGTTCCGCTGTAATTCCGCTTTTCTCAAGTTCAAAGTCGCCCGGTGTTGCCGAAACAAACACCGCTTGATTTATTTTACTGTAAAATTCTTCAAAATTCAAGGGCCTGTTATCAAATGCGGACGGAAGTCTGAATCCATAATCTATTAGATTCTGTTTTCTTGCATGGTCCCCTGCATACATTCCTCGTACCTGCGGTAATGTAACATGTGACTCGTCAACAAACAACAGAAAATCTTTTGGAAAGTAATCAAGCAGTGTATATGGCATACTTCCGGGTTCTCTGCCCGACAATACACGTGAGTAGTTCTCTATCCCGGGACAAAATCCTATCTCTAACAGCGATTCCATGTCGTAGCGTGTTCGCTGTTCTATTCGCTGTGCCTCAAGTAGTTTTCCTTTCGACTGAAAATATGCAAGTCTGTCTTCAAGCTCACACTCTATCTCCTTCAATGCCGTTACCATTTTATCCTGCGGTACTATATAGTGTGATGCAGGGTATATTGCTGCATGCTTTAAGTCTGCTACAACCTCTCCTGTCAATGGATTTACCTCACAAAGCCTGTCGATCTCATCTCCAAAATACTCTACCCTAATAACATTATCTCCGCTTGCCGCCGGAAATATCTCTACAACATCTCCTCTTACTCGAAACTTGTTCCTGACAAAGTTAATGTCATTTCTCTCATACTGAAGCTCTACAAGCTTTTTCAGCAGTTCATCTCTCGGTTTTTCCATTCCGGGACGAAGAGATATTACCATTGTACGGTAATCAATAGGATTACCCAAACTGTATATACAAGATACACTTGCTACTATTATTACATCTCGCCTCTCCGACAACGCTAAAGTTGCACTGTGACGGAGTTTGTCTATCTCATCATTAATTGACGAATCCTTCTCTATATAAGTGTCAGTCTGTGCGATATACGCCTCAGGCTGATAATAATCATAGTATGATACAAAGTATTCAACCGCATTATCAGGGAAAAACTCCTTAAACTCACTGCATAACTGTGCAGCAAGCGTTTTGTTATGTGCAAGCACAAGCGTAGGACGGTTAAGTCTTGCTATTACATTTGCCATCGTAAAGGTCTTTCCTGAACCTGTTACTCCTAATAGAGTCTGCTCTTTTGCTCCGCTCTCTATACTCCTTACAATAGCGTCTATCGCCTGAGGCTGATCTCCTGTTGGCTGATAATTAGATTTTAAGATAAAACGATCCTCTGACAAAAGCTTCCTCTCCTTCTATTTGTAATAAGCCGCATAAATTCATTTTATAACAAACTTGCCTTTATGTCAATCAGCCCCATACCTGTATTACACAGATTTGGGGCTGAGATCGATTTAATCTTGTTAATTCTTTCAATTAATTGTTCAGTAT
>ONAH01000203.1 GCA_900315715.1 uncultured Eubacteriales bacterium | reverse complement strand
GGGAAAAATACTATCGCTTCATGAAAATGGTTAAAAAACACATTATACACAGAAAATCCTGAAAATGCATATAATATTCCGCCTATAACGGCAATATTCTTATTTCGTACATATTTTCTGAGGTAAATATATCCCGTCAGAGAGGCTGTACCGAATTTAAGTATAAGAAGCGGACCCATTAGGCGTGGAACAAAGTCACTTGGGAACGGTAGTGTAAGCCAGAAAAACGGGCTTGTCAGTAAATAAAATGTGTATGAACCTATCAAGCTTGAACCTAAATCTGTCGTTGTTGACCAGCCAATATTACCTTGTCTTACTGCGTCATGTACCATTTGATAGAACGGTACCTGCTGTACATTAAAGTCACCGTAATAAAGAAAATAGCCGTGTCCAATTACAATATACGGTATAAAAAATGCAGCAGACAAAAATAGTCCCAACAAAAACGCTTTATACCAGTAATGCTCCTTGCAGGCAGGGCTGTTTAATCTTTGACCCATAAAATAAACCTCCTGTTGTTTGTGCTATCCTATAAAACAGATATAAAAAAAATCCATATATGGTTTATTATAACATAACAGAGTTATAAATTCATTAGTTTTAATGAAAATTTATAAATATTTTTTACATTTTTTTTCGGCTAAAAATAACAAATGTTTTTTATATGCAGAATACAGTTGAAATGATAAATCACTATTGATTTTTATATCGATTTTTGTTATAATTACATTCATTGGACAGTATAGATGATTTGTATAAACGAGGAGTCGAAATCATGGATAGAAAAATTAAAATTACTGCTGATAGCACCTGCGATTTAAGCCCTGAAATGTGCAAAGAATTTGATGTGGAACTTGTTCCGCTTCACATTGTTTATGACTGCGAAAGCTTTGATGACGGTGTTAATATTTTTCCGTCTGACATAATAGAAAGATATAATACTAAAAAACAGCTTCCAAAAACCTCTGCAGTTACTTCTTGGGAATACGCTCAGGTTTTTAAGAAATATGTTGATGACGGATATGACATCATTCACATCTGCTTGGGTTCTTCTATCTCTTCTACATATCAGAACTGCGTTATCGCAGCTCAGGATTTAGGTCACGTTTTCCCTGTCGATTCACAGAGTCTTTGTCTTGGTTCGGGCCTGCTTGCATGCAAAGCATTCGATTTTATTAACGAAACCGATCTCTCTGCCGAGGAGATTGCTGAGGAACTTAAAAAGCTTGTTTCACACATCAGCGCAAGCTTTGTTGTCGATAATCTTGAATTCTTGAGAGCCGGCGGACGCTGTTCTACACTTACTATGCTTGGAGCAAACTTGCTCAACATAAAGCCTTGTATTGAGGTTAGTAATTCTAACGGTGCTTCTATGACCGTAGGAAGAAAGTACAGAGGAAAGTTTGACAAAATCATTACCGACTACACAAGAGAAAAACTCTCTCAGTTCTCCTGCTTTGATACAAAAAGAATATGCATCGTGAGTTCGGATGTCCCCGATGAAACTACCAACAAGGTTTACCAGATAATTAAGGATACAGGTATTTTTGAAAACATCTACCTTTCTCACGCAAGCTGTACCATTACAAGCCACTGCGGTTCGGGTACACTTGGAATTTTCTTTATGACAAAATGATAAAGCTGGAACTTATAATTCACAACAACGCTGATATCGTCAAAAATATGCTTGAAGTATCATTCTCCGAACTTTTATGTAAATATCAGGATTACGACACTTCACCTGCTTGTAAAACTTTAGATTCTATCAAATCCAAAATTATTTCATCCGACTACTATTTTATTAAATTCGATGAAACAATAGTTGGTGCTATTCGTATCGTAAACAAAGGTGAAAGCTGTCGTGTTTCCCCTGTATTCATTCTTCCGGAATACAGACACAGGGGATATGCCGGAAAAGCTATGCTTATTGCTGAGAAATTGTATCCTCATATTATCAAGTGGGAGCTTGACACTATTAAACAAGAAGAATATCTTGTAAATCTTTATAAAAACCTTGGTTACACACCGACCGGAAACGAATATGACATTAAGCAGGGAATGACCATCATTTTTATGCAAAAAATAATAACCGCAGAAAGTCTGTAATTCAGCTTTCTGCGGTTTGTTTTTTAGTATGGCATGATTAACGTTATACAAGTATCATCGTAGCTATCTCCGCTCTTTACTTCCTCTATGATTATCTTCAGGCTTTTTGTATCTACCGCCTTCGGAAATTCAATCGTCTGAACATCTCTGCTGTCGGGATCAATCTCCGCTGTATATCTGTCACCGTCCGAAAATTCAAAGGTTACTTTGCTCATTCTGCTGTTTTTCTTGAACACCGTGCTGTCGTATGTATAGCCGTTTTTGATATGACAGCCTTTTACCGTCTGCACTTTATCGTCATACAGCATAATGTATTCACCTACTCCGTTGCCTGACACGCCCTCAGTCCAGCATGTATTATCGTCATGTAGTGCATTTGAGGCATAATAAGTATATCCATCCTGAGGCTTCAACTCTGAGGAGGCTGTTACATGACCAAAAACAGGCTTTTGTGTTTCAGACTTCTCGTCACTATTCTTTTTACCGTTTGACACAGAAAAACTCACCACATCGCCCTTTGAAAGATAAGTATCTGCTCCCGGATCTTGAGAAATAATATTATCCTTCGGATAGTCATCGTTATCGGAATATGAATATTCCACATTCAAGCCCATTCCTTCAAGCGCTTTTTTCACTTCGTTTATGTCATATCCCGTATAATTATCAAGCTTCACATACTCTGACATATTCTTGCCCTTAGACACTATAAGATAAACAGTAGATCCCTCTGCTACTTTATTAGCATTTCCTGAACCTCCTGAGGGATTTTGCGACATTATATACCCCTCCGCTGTGGTTTCGCTGTATTCGTACTCACTTACGTACGGAATAAGAGAATTTTCTTCCAGCTTTTTTATACCGTCCTCAAGCTTTAATCCGACAATATCAGGCACACGAACCATAGTATTTGATTTTTCCTTCTCTGAACCGCTGTCGTTTTCCAGAACAGATTTTGCCACTGTTATTTTTATCTCTGTATTCGCTTTCACTACTGCATAAGGCTCCGGTTTTTGCTCAATAACCAGATCATCGGCTACACCATTCATTTTTTTGTATTCAACAACATATGAAAATCCGGCTTCACGAATTTTCTCTTGTGCTACATCCGACTTAAACCCCACTACATCAGGCACTATTTTTTGATCTGTCTCACTACCATTTACGGATACAACACCAGTATCACTATTATGATAAATGTTATCAAATACTATATCAACCACTCCAAATGCTTTTAATGCTATAAATATTACTCCAATCAGAATAATACCGCACATTATTTTGCCGAATATACCCCAACCGTTTTTCTTTTCGGGCGGATTATAATTAACACTATTTCTACTGCCGTAGCCTTGTGTTGTTGAAGTAGGTCTTGACACAACATCGTAACCGTCACTATAATCATCTTTGCCCGTATTATCCGGTATATCATACGGAGAACGCTGTAAAGTTACTGTATTTGCACCAGTCATAAAATCATAACCGCATGTAGGACAATAATTCTCTGCATCTTCCAATATTCTTCCGCATTTACGACATTTTTTCATTATACATTCCTCCCTCTGATCGTTACTGTATATGACAATATGCGGTACAGTATAAAACCGTACCGCAAAATATCATAACTCATTTCTTCCTTCAAGCGCCCTTGCAAGAGTAACTTCATCGGCATACTCAAGATCCGCACCTACCGGAATACCATAAGCAAGTCTTGTTACCTTTACTCCCAATGGTTTTAGCAATCTTGAAATATATATCGCTGTCGTTTCGCCTTCTGCTGTTGCGTTGGTAGCCATGATCACTTCCGACACACCGCCTTCGGACACTCTCTTTACTAACTCTTTTATACTTATCTGATCGGGACCTATGCCGTTTAGTGGAGAGATAACTCCGTGCAGCACATGATATACACCCGAATATTCCTGCGTTTTTTCAAAGGCTACAACGTCCTTTGGCTCTTCAACTACGCATATCGTTGAATTATCCCTTTTTGTACTTTTGCAGATAGGGCAAAGCTTATCGTCCGTTAGATTACAGCACCGCTCACATTTATGTATATTATCGTGTGCGTCCATAATCGCCTGAGAAAACTGCAGCGCTTCGTCTCTTGACATATTAAGCACATGATATGCAAGCCTTTGTGCAGACTTAGCACCTATACCGGGCAGTCTGTTAAACTGGTCTATCAACCGTGCTAACGACGGAGCCTGAAATCCTGCCATATCAGAACAATCCCGGCATATTAAGTCCGCCGGAGATCTTTGTCATTATCTCTTCTTTTTCTGTGGAAGCGGCTCTGAGTGCTTCGTTTACAGCAGCTATTATCAAATCTGACAGCATCTCTATATCCTCAGGATCTACAACCTCAGGCTTAATGTCAATCTTCTTAACTTCCATTCCTCCGGTAACAGTAACCTTTACTGCTTCGCCGCCTGCTGTTGCAGAATACTCCTTTGCCTCAAGTTCGGTGCTTGCTGCATCCATTTCTTCCTGCATCTTCTGAGCCTGCTTTGCAAGCTGCTGAATGTTAGTCGGTGCTGAATTGCCATATCCCTTTGGTAATCTTGCTTTCATTGTTAATTCCTCCAATTTTTTTCATACGGTTTAATCTACCGTTACCTTTATATCTGAATCTGAGATTTGCTCAATAAATTCATCCAGTTTTGATTTTTGTACAGGTGCATCTTCCTGCGGCTTCCTGAACGGACCTATTTTATATGAATGTCCCGTTACCTTTTTTATCGATTCACGAATCAACAGATTTCTCGTCTTGTCGCTTCTCAGAAAAGCAAATGCACTGTCGTCTGGCGCGTCTATCAATATGTATTCATCTGCTATATACGCACATGTTCCTCTCATTCTGTGGTAGAGTGTTGTGGATCGTGACTTCATCTCGTCCATTATTTCTTCCCAACAATCCAACGGCTTTGCCTTTGCAACAAGCTTTGTTATGAGATCGGAACTGCTCTTTTTCGGTTCGGTAACAACATTCGGCTTTTCTTGGTTAGAATTTTCATTCTGCGTTATCTGAGCAGGCTGCTCCTGTTTTTTATCGTTTTCATCAATATTCTTGTTGCTTTGAGATACAGCAGTTCCCTGACGCACCATAATCTCCAGCTTCTCAAGTCTTGCTGTAATTGATGAAAGATCATCAGACAGTTTCGGACTGCACAACTTTATCATGCACGTTTCAAACTCTATTTTATTGCTTCCGCCTCGAAACATTCTCTCAAGTGAGCCTTGAAGTACATCTATACATCTCACAATCGATGACAAAGAAAACTTCTCCGCTTGTGTTCTGGCACGTTCCATTTCATCAGCAGACATTATTATAAGTTCGCCTGCATTTTTTTTCATAGTCTTTATCAGCATGAGCGTTCTGAAATGCTCTGTTAGCTCCTCACAAAGTCTTGAAATGCTTTTTGACTCTCTGTGCAAAGTGTTAATCGTATTTATAGCCTGAGGAATATCCTCATTTCTTACAGCATCTGCAAGTGTAAACAGATAGTCACGTCCTGCAAGACCTGTTGCCTCTCTGACAATATCCGAACCGATATTATCCGATAATCCTATACATCTATCCAGTATTGAAAGTGCGTCACGCATCGCGCCGTCTGCTACCGCTGCTATTAGCATAGCACCGTCATGCGAAAGCGATACTCCCTCTTGCTCTGCAATATACTCAAGACGGGAGGCTATTGCCTCCGGAGCAATTCTATTAAAATCAAAGCGCTGACATCTTGAAAGAATAGTTGCAGGAATTTTATGCACTTCTGTCGTTGCAAGTATAAACACTATATGTGACGGCGGTTCTTCCAACGTCTTTAACAATGCGTTAAACGCACCCTGGCTGAGCATGTGTACCTCATCTATTATATATACACGATACTTAGCCTCACCAGGTGTAAACATAACCTCATCCAATACATCACGGATATTGTTTACACTGTTGTTTGAAGCTGCATCCATTTCTACAACGTCCATAATGTTGCCATTCATTATGCCTACACAGTTGGAGCACTTTCCGCATGGCTCACCGTCATGAGGTTCCAAACAGTTTACTGCTCTTGAGAGTATCTTTGCACAGGTAGTCTTGCCCGTTCCCCTTGAACCTGTAAACAGGTATGCATGAGAAATTCTTCCGGATTTTATCTCGTTTTTCAACGTTTCCGTAACATGCGGCTGACCTATTACGTCTGAAAACCCTTCGGGACGCCATTTTCTGTACAAAACACGATACACTCTATCCCCTCCCCAACCGTCTTTATACAAAAAAACCCATATACTTTGATATACGAACGACAGACTTACTGCATCGCAGAGGGCAGCTCCGCTTAATGCTGCTCGG
>ONAH01000046.1 GCA_900315715.1 uncultured Eubacteriales bacterium | reverse complement strand
TATTCATATCTTGGAGGTGTATATGATTTATTGTGTCCCTGCGAATCCTTCATATACAGCTCTTTTTTATGTTCGCGTACATCGGAAACTACACTGAGTACCTGCGAAAAGTCTATTATATCTGCATTCTCAGCCTTATAATCGCTTTTCTTTGATACTACAAACTTTCTCTTAGATTCGTCTATATAGACTTTTGTCTTATTGCCAATCACCTTTGTGGGAGAAAAATAGTTGAGTGCCTGCTTGTTCTGCTCTCTGTATAAAAGCTGCTGCTGTATCTGCTGCAAAGTTGAGTTCCTTGCTCCGTGGAAAAACGGAGAAAGCTTATTTGAACAGCTATGGCAGAAGTTACCGTCAGCCGCCTTATTATCTATGATAAGTCCCATTGAACCGCCGCAAATATCGCAATATTTTTTATCAAAAAGTGCCATATTATTATCTCCTCTCATAAATAGTACTCATATCTATAAAGTTGTCCTACAAATTCAGACACTTAAATTATAGCACCTTATATTATTAATTTCAATAGCGAAGTCCATAATAGCCAAAATTAAACTGTATTATTATTTTACCAGAGTAACTTTTACCGAAACAGGATTATGTGCCGCTCTTATAAATTCAGTATCTACTGTATTTGTTTCTTCTACTATCGTATTCGGAGAACATATAAAGCCGTCTATTACATACGTCTGTACTTTATCGGTGTTACCCTCCTCATACTTCTTATCGCAGCGTCTTGCTGTGGGGTAAGTATCGTCTGTACAGTATTTCCAACCTCCTGTTAGCACGCTCATCGGAAGCTGCTCTGGATAGTAACCCTCATCGTCTATTGCGGGGTATTTCCCTGCACTTACTGACGGAAGCATTGCGTTAAAGTTTCCGCCTGCTATAACGTAATTTCCGTTTGCAAATTCAAGCTGCATATATTTTGCAAGTTCCTTATACTGTTCAAGGTTCATATCGTTTTTTGTAAGCTGTACGTTTATCAGCACAAGCTGCTTTGAACTATTGTTAAGTTGTACCCTCTCAACCAGCATACAATCCTTTGTTCCGGTCATGCTTTCAGGCCATTTTTCTGCCTCTGTTAATGAAATTCTTTCGCTGTTCTCCTCTGCATAAAGTCGTGTAAGACTCAGGAGTCCTGCATCTGTTTTCCCTGATAATCCTGTCGGTACATAGCTGCATAGCTGGTTGTTTGCAAAGCAGCTATTATAATCCTCTAAGTCCGATGCTATCATTTCCTCTTCGTTATAGTGAAAACTTCTCCTGGAGTTCCTGTCAACCTCCTGCAAAAACACTATATCCGGATCAACAGACTTTATATTAAATAGTATTGGTTCCATATTTTGTTCTATTACTTTTTTATCGGCAGCAATACTCATTGTGCCGCCCTCTGCCTTACAGTCAAAGCCGCTGTCATGTATTCCGTATCCAATAGAATAAGTCACTGCAGTTACGGTATCTCCGGGAGAAATAGGTTTTGTTGTTGCTCCCTGTACAAGTATATTCTGCTTTTCATCGGGCTTATATTCGTTTACGCTCAGATATACAACTCCTCCTGCTACAATTATTACCAACACTATCACAATCCCCAATAGCGTTCTCAATATTTTATTTGACTTTTTCATAATCACTGTCCTCTCATACAAATCTGCTTTAATATTTTACTACGAAAACGGTAACTCCTGCAATAGATACAATGAATTAATTTTATAAATATTGCAAAATTATCCATATTGAGGCTGCTGCAACCGTTAACGCTCCAAATACCACTGCTGCTATTATTAACGGATTAAGCGATTTTTTTCTGCCTATACTTTCAAGCGGATCATACTGTTCGGGAGCAAACACTACCGTATGAGTAATTACAGGTTCCGGAAGTTCTGCCGCCGTATCCGGGCTTATATCAATATTCTTTAGCAACTCACTTCCGAACATCTTATCTACCTGTTCCGGATCATCAGGCAATACTGCTATATACTTGTTCACACTTCGAATCAGATACCCGTCTTTTCCGCCTTCCGGGTTAAGCACACGCTTATTAAATGTTATTTCCATCTCCGTATCGTTAACATAATCAGACAGTACCGTCATTACATTCCTGTCGTTTCCCGCCGCCAATCCTCCTATTACTATTATAAAGTCAGAGTCATTCAACGCTTGTTGAAATTTTTCGCAAAAATCATCTCTTGACACGGCAGCGACTGCTTTTCCCAGTTTTAAATCCTTTACTCCCGCAAGTTTCTTGCTAAGACCTCTCTGTATATACCCTGTTTTATATGCAATATAGTATATGATACTACAAACCAATGTTCTTCCCTCCCTGCAAAAAAGGGGAACGCACTAAGTACGCTCGCCCCTTTAAATTTTTTAATATTACCGACAACTTATTGTATTTATTCCTGAGTTGTATCTTGATAAGACGGCTCCTCAAGGTATGATTCTGCCACTGACGAAGGCTCTTGTTCGGATACGGGTTCGGGTTCATACCACGACGGCTCTTCCTCACTACTTGTAGGCTCAGGCTCAGACGATGATTGTTCTTCCTCACTGCTGCTTGGCTCAGGTTCTGTCCACGATGGCTCTTCCTCACTGCTTACTTGCTCTTCGGAATGTGTTTCCTCTTCGTGGCTTTCTTCCTCATTGTTTTCTTCGTCCTGATTTTCCTCTTGGCTTTCTTCTTCCTCACTATCTGTTTCTTCTGTATCCGTTTCGGAATCGGAGTCTTTTACCTTTCTGAAATCAACGCCGTCAAGCTTGTAATCACCGTCATACCATGGTGTCTGGTTAGACTTACATGCCGTTACAAAGTCTGTCAGCTCTTTCCTCACTCCGCCGTTGCGTGCATAATAACACTGTGGCCATACTGCGTCCGGATTGTATGCAGCTTTCGTGAGATCTACCGATGATTCCTCTCCCTTGCGTACGCGTCTTGCTACAATTACTGTTCTAAACTCATTGAACTCATACGAACAAGTTGAAAGTGTCAAAAGCTGATCGTTTTCGTTGACCGTTACACCGGTATCTATCAGCGATCTCTCCATTGTGTTATACACAAAGTCCATGAAGTCCTTTTCCGTATCAAATGTACCTCTCAGATAGTTAAAGAACTCTCCGTGTACTCCCAGCGTATTTGTTTTATATATTGAGATAATTTTCCAGTCTGCGTCGAATTCCGGTGTATCAAACTGCATTATCGGAGAATTTTTATAGAAATTAATGTCCGAATAACTCAATAGCTGATGGAACACCATACCGTTATCCATATTATGACCGTGAATAATAATATTCTTTGAATGAATACTGTCCTCACAACGGTAATCTATAAACAATGATCCATACTTTGAGTCTCCGCCGGTGTAATCTCTCCAAAGATAGAACTGAGAATTAGGTCCATCTCCCTTATGCTCAAGCACAGGGTAGTCGATATATGTCGTTTTCGGAATATACAACCAACCCATTATTTCGGGGTTTATCGCTCTTAACTTCTCAAATCTGTTAGCTTTTTTCAATGCCGGATCTGTTTCTTCATCATTAACATCAACGTTATGTATTATCTTTCTGACTTCGTTATACTTATCCTCAACCTGTGCAGGCTCAATAAACAACAACTTGCACAATATAACGGCCGTTATTGCAAACGTTATCGTTGCCGCCATCAGTATTACTTTTCTTACGACCTCAAGAGGCTTATCTCCGGGCATAGGAATGAAATTTGCCAAAAAGCCCTTTTTCTTCTTTGATTTATAGTCATTCTGAGCGATAGAGTAGTAATCAAAGTGATCTGTAATCTTACCGCCTACAAGATTTCCGGTAGTAATCCCTCTTGCGGAAGTAGCTTTCTTCGCTCCCGATATTATCATGTCGGCAGTAGCTACCTTTGTCAGTGACTCTTTAGGAAGCGCCAGTACCAGCTTATCGGAATAAAGCATAAAGCAACCTTCATAGCCCTTTCCTAAATCACCTGTTGACCATATTTCGTTTACAACACGGGAGGTTTCTACGGGTTCTTCTTTTGATTTTGATTTTTTAGATTTCTTTTTCGAACTTTTCTTTACTGATTTAGCGTCACGATCATATTCCGTTGCAAGATCATCAAGACCGCCTTTATCTTTATACTCTGATATATCAGTTTGTTCGTCTTCTGCGTCCGTTAGTTCTGTATGTTTTGGGCACAGTTTCTTAAAAAGCTTTATCGTATCGCACTGTGCTGTTCCGTCAAGTGCATTTGCAATTATTATTAGCTGGATACCCTCATCTGTTGCATAGCTTTGTCTAAGTGCCTCCAGCAGCTTTATTTTATCTGCTTCGAGATCTGTTTTATACAGTATTTCTATATCAGCGTCTCTTAGCTGTTTTGTAACCGAATTCATCTTCTTGTCAAGCGTTTTCGGATTGAAGGACTTATCCATTACAGAGTAAATTTCCGCTTTCAATTCAGATTAACCTCCTGTCTT
>ONAH01000175.1 GCA_900315715.1 uncultured Eubacteriales bacterium | reverse complement strand
TCAAATGCGATAACTTCCGCACGGATAAATCCTCTCTCAAAGTCGCTGTGTATCTTGCCTGCTGCCTGCGGTGCTTTGGTGCCCTTTTTGATAGTCCATGCTCTTACTTCCGGCTTGCCTGCGGTAAGATATGAGATAAGTCCCAACAGTGAGTAACATTCGCGAATAAGTCTGTCAAGTCCGGATTCCTCAAGTCCCATATCGGAAAGGAACATTTCTTTTTCTTCCTTGTCCATTTCTGCGATATCTGCCTCAATCTGTGCACATATCGGAAGTACGCCTGCGTTCTCACTCTCAGCGATAGCCTTTACTGCTTTGTAGCCTTCGTTGTTTTCAATGCCGTTTGCAAAATCGTCCTCACTCATATTTGCTGCGTAGATTATAGGCTTGTTTGTAAGCAGTGCTACGTCTGCAAGAAGTGCTTTTTCATCGTCTGTACACTCAACCGAACGTGCGGGCTTACCGTCCTCAAGAGTTTCTTTTACACGCTTAAAGAAATCAAGGTCTGCCTGATACTTTTTGTCTGCTTTGAGCATTTTTGTTGTTTTGTCGATGCGTCTGTCTATCATCTCTACGTCGGAGAGGATAAGCTCAAGGTTTATCGTATCTATATCGCGCTGAGGGTCAATGCTGCCTTCAACATGGATAATGTCGTCGTCCTCAAAACACCTTACTACATGAACTACTGCGTCACATTCACGAATGTTTGACAGGAATTTGTTTCCCAGACCTTCGCCCTTTGACGCACCTTTTACAAGGCCTGCTATATCTACAAATTCGATTGACGCAGGAGTATATTTGTCGGGGTTATACATCTCAGCAAGTTTATCAAGACGCTTGTCGGGTACCGATACTACACCTACGTTGGGTTCGATTGTACAGAAAGGATAATTTGCACTCTGAGCCCCTGCGTTTGTTATAGCGTTGAAAAGCGTACTTTTGCCGACATTCGGCAAGCCAACTATACCTAATTTCATTTTTTACACATCTCCTGTATTTATTATGTCGATGAAAACTCACCGCACGCACAATTATATTTATTATATCATAAGAATACATATTTCACAAGAGGGGAAAGGAGTAATGAAAAAAGAAAAATGAATAGTGAAAAACAAACATTTACTATAAATTATTCATTCTTCACTATTCATTATTCATTGAGCCCCGAACGAAGAGAGGGGCGTTTCTGTGAAGTACTCAATAATATAATTTTTTTGTATTAAATTGTCAATGTCTTGATATATCGTTTTTGAGGTGTAATATAATAATAGAAACAAGTACTGCACAGTAAGCGGTTACTCCCACAGTGTTATAGTGTTAAAAAACACCGTCAGTTTGTGAGGCTGGGCGGTGTTTCTTTGGCTTTTAAATATGTTGGTTAATAGTTAATTTTAGCAATAATACAATATTTCACCAAAAAAGCTTAACCATTTTTCTATAACTAAGTCGGCGTTTGCTTCGATTGCCTTGCTTAAATAATTGAGAGTTTTGATACTATAATCAGAGTTGTTGTTAGCAAGCAGACATTTACCTGACTTTGTTATCCAAAATTTTGTAGCATTAGGGGTAGGTTTCCCTTTTGAAATATGAACGTGTACAGGTTCAAGCGGAATGTTTTCGTTTGACCAAAAATAAACCCAATAAGAACCTATCTTAAAAACCTGAGGCATTGTCAAATCCTCCGTTTTGAGATAGTTCAATAATTAAATGAGCATTGTTTTCAACAATAGATTGATATTTCTTGATTTCTTCTTCTTTAAATCCGAAAATATCTTTCCATTCATAATTTGGCAGATAACAGCTTGCATAGTGGAAGCCGTCTTTTTCGTCGGGCTTTTCTATATAAACCTTTACTGTATGGTTATCAAGCATTTCGGAATGAACGATTTCAGTTTTGTCATCAAGTGTGAGATAAGGGTACATCATAAAACCACCTCCAATTATTTTAATTGTATCATAAAAGCAGGTAATTTACAATTGTTTTTGTTTGAAGAGTTAAATTTAATTAACAATTCAGACCGTGCAAAAAGTCATAAAAAATAGTAAAACTGTTCTTTGATTCTGAGCAATATAAAAGCACCCTGCAATCTCGGCAAGGTGCTTTGTTTTTAATGAATAACGAAAAATGAATAGTGAAAAACAAACAATTACTATAAATTATTCATTCTTCACTATTCATTATTCATTGAGCCCCGAACAAAGAGAGGGACGTTTCAAATCTTGCTTTCGTAAAACATACATTATACATTT
>ONAH01000014.1 GCA_900315715.1 uncultured Eubacteriales bacterium | reverse complement strand
TATTACTTCGCTCTCTGTTTCCGGCTCTGGTATTACTTCGCTCTCTGTTTCCGGCTCTGGTATTACTTCGCTCTCTGTTTCCGGCTCAGGTATTACTTCGCTCTCTGTTTCTGGCTCTGGTATTACTTCGCTTTCTGTATCAGAATCATCGTCGCTTATTACAGGCTCAGGATCAGGTATTATTACTATTACATCTACTGTATCTTCATCAGAAACATTTTCCTTAGCCGTTGCAACAACTGTACTTGTAATTGTGTTATTTTCCGAATAATCTACATCTGCTACCTTTACTTCATACTTAAATACTATGCTTTGACCTATCTCAATCTTATCAATGATAAGTGTATCGCCGTCAGCCTTGTACTTAGGATTGTAGTCTTTAAATGTTCCTGGGTGATTTTCCTTTACTACTACTTCTGTAAGAGTTACATCACCATTATTTGTAATTACATCTGTGTAGATTATTGTATCATTTGGTGTATATTCATCCTTTGTAACGGTCTTTACAACCTTAATAGATGCACTATTTACCGGAACATTTGCTGTTGCATCGTCGGATACGCCTTCTGCTGCATCAGCTCTTACTGTCGTTTCGTGTATCTTATTGGATACATTTTCATTTGTTACTACTGTAGAGAAGGTAAATGTATAGCTTTCTCCTACATCAAGTGTCGGGATAATAAACGAATTGTCAGTTGTATCATACGGAACATCGAATGTACCGTTAATGCTTTCTGTTACAACTACATCTGTAAGAGGCATATCTCCCTTATTAGTAATTGTATCTGTCCATACTACAGTTTCGCCTATCTTATATGTTCTGCCATCTACCGTTTTTGTAACTTCAATTGCAGGATCATTTACAAGAGCAAAATTTGTATCTGTATCGGATACCTTTTCACTGGATTCTGCTATACTATCTTCACTTGCAGTTGCTGTAACTGTACTTGTAACCTTACCATCAATAACAGTCTTGTCATTTGCAGGTACTACATACTGGTATGTATAACTCTGACCCGGTTCAAGAACTGCTATCACGATATAGTCATTCATAATTACTGCACCGTTTGCAAGTACAAATTTACCATCCAAATCTTCAGTTACTACAATGTTTGTAAGTCTTGTATCACCGTCATTCTTTACAATATTTGTAAAGACTACATTGTCACCCTTAAAGTGTTTACGATTATCAACAAGCTTAGTTACATCTATCGAATAGTGAATAACATCAACTACCGAACTGTCGTCATCTTCTGCTCCTTCTTCGGAAACAGCTGTTACAAGATTTGTCACCTTATTATCAGATGAAATCGGTGCATCTTGTACATTGATCTTATATGTTAGTGTTACACTCTCACCTGGTTCAAGTTTCGCAATTGTTACTGTTCCGTCATCGTTGAGCGTAACGTTTTCTGTGTTGATATATTCACCCTTATCGAATGCTTCTTCAACCACGATATTTGTAAGAGGATAATCTCCTGTGTTTGTTACAACATCAGTATAGTAAATATTTTCAAGGTCGTTATATCTCGTCTTATCCGGAGTTGTTGTTACCTTAATTTTATAAACCGGAGTCGGAACATCTTTTGTTTCTGCTGAATATGTGTGTACTGTGCATGTATCCTCATCCGTTACTCGCTGTGCTGTTGTAACATCGGCATCATTTACAATAGTATTATCTACTGCTATACTTGCCGGTACTTTGTAATAATAAGTAAAGCTTTCACCTGGTTTCAGGTCTGGAATCTGAGCTGTTGTGCCCATCGGAATTACTCCGTCCTGCTCTACATATTCGCCCGGAAGTAATTGATTAACCTTAACATCAGTAAGTTTAACATCTCCTGTGTTTGTTACGGTTTCTTTATAAATTACTGTTTCCGTATCTTTATACTCAGGCTTATCAGGTGTCATCTTAATCTCTACACTTGGGTTGAACTTAAATTCTACCTTGCGATCATCACTATCGCCGATAATATTTGTACAATGCACAATAAATGTATTTTTCTCTGACGTATAGTTTATTGCGTCCTCAGGAATAGAGATTTTTACATTATCAGAATTCTTGTCTCTCTGAACAACTGTTGTATAAGTTATATTTCCTTTATCATCAACAAGTGTGATTGTATATGACTCAACATATACTATATTATCTTTCTTTGTAACTTTTCGTTCAGGAGTATCTGTTGTTTCTACACCAAAACCTTCGTCAACTGGTTTATTCCATGTGAGCTCAAGCTTGCTTGTGTCAAACGCAAGATCTTCAACCGGATCAGGACGTGAAGCAAGTACAACCTCACCCCACTTATATTCGGTGTGTCGTAGCAGACCCTTTTGAGCAGGAATATAAGTATTTATTGCTAAATCCTGTAAATAGTAATCCTGTTTAAATTCGGTTGCCGTGTTATAACTTCTGATAAATTCACCGTCAAGATAATACACATTACCCTTAAATGCCCATTCTCCGTTATTATCATATGCTCCTAAACGTACCGGTGAATATGTCGTATCAAAACCACCAGATCCATCCGTAGCCATAGTTATTACTTGATTGATAACATTATAAGGGGTACCCTTTTCCTTGTTATTGAGCATTTCAAGTGGGAAACTAATTGTATTGCCGTCATATGTGTCTTTAATTATTTCATCAGTATTTTCGGAAACACCATATTCATAATCACCATATTTTGCATAATCAGCATATTCGGTGTGTACCCATGATTCTTTAAGCCCTGTGCTTTCAGTTACATGTAGATAATCCTTTACTGGTATTCTGTCTGCATTTTCAAAATCTGGCATATAGGATTCATTTCCAATAATTGTTAATCCGCATTCATTAATTAACGCAAGGTATTTGTTCATCAGTTCATAACCGTTTGCATCAAAATTCAATATTAATTTGTTTGGCGTATATTTATTTGTTTCCGTATATGCACCATATCTCCAACTATTATAAGAATAAGTATTTGTTGATCCTAAAAAACGATTTTTCAAATAATCAACTTCTGAATCATTACTCAATAAGCCATTTATGTTATAATTACTGTTTTGATAATAACTTCCACTGTAATTATTATAACTGTAACTACTGTCTTGATAAACTACGGAATACTCATACAAGTAATTTACTGATATATTATTAACTCGTTGATACCAATTACTGCTATTTGCATATCCATATGCATTATAATATCTTGAGTATTCATTATAACCATATCTATAACTCTTTGAATTATATGTATCATAAGCATCTTGTGTATCAAATGTTCCATTGTTAAGGTTAAGAATCTTATCAACTAATTCGCTTGCTTTATCTTTTACATTTTCATCACTTATGTCAATCGCAATTTGGAAATTTCTTGCTGCTTTACCGTCATACTCAATACTACCATAATTATAATCCATATACGGTGAATACGAATTGTCATTATGATATCCTTGAATATAATTGGTGTTATTGTCATCATAGTTTGTGCCCGGAATTCTTTTTCTTCCAATATTTTGTAATACATATCCGTTATCGTACAAATCAAGCATAAGCTGATTACGTTTGCCAGCCGCAAAAGACTTTGCAGTGCCAAGCACCCAATATTTTTCGTATAAACCATCCGAATAGTACAATTCATCAGCTAAACTTATTAATTCACCATTTAATTCAGCAACCATTGCAAATTTTTCTTCTCGGTTCAATGATTCGGGGTTTTCTGTATGTTCCTGTAAAAGCTGTGCCATCAAATGCATATCTTCTTCGGTTGCTTTCACATTCTTAATAATGTATCCACCATTTGTCAAATCAAAGTTAAATACTCTGCCAATATCCGCTGAACCATCAGCTAAAGCTTGAACAGGTCTATCAAAGTTTACACTTGACTCTGTATTATATACTATATTATCACCAACGCGTGTCTGAACAAGTTCTGCAATTTTAGACATCGTATTCATCGGAAGAACTACGTTTTCTTCGCTGTCGATATCAACATAGTATCTGTTTGTTGTTGCCGAACCTTCAGTCAAATCAAATATTGCATTATCTAACTCCATAATAGAATCATTATCAATGTTTTTACTGTGTGCAAGCTTTACTAACAGTGTACACAGTGTTTGACCTACTGTTCCTGTTGTAGTAATTATACTTACAGAACCCGTTGTACTAAAGCTGTAATATGTGCTTTCGAATTCATTATTATTATTTCTTCTATTACCATTGTCCAAGTATGTCTTCATTTCGGTTGTAAACTCAGGATCGTCAACCTCAGTAAGGCTACCGTTTACACCATAATATGAATGAAGGTTATCTTCTATTAGATTAATTTTCTGAGTATCCGTACTTCCATCAGAGTAGGTCATTGTTACATTCAACGTACTGCGTCTAAGAGATGCAATTACATCCGTTACGGAATTTGTTGACATCTTATAGGAAACTATATCCTTTAAGCAATACGCGGTATAAGTATAATTATCATGCCATTCCTGACAGGAATCACACCAATACCTTTCAACTACTTCTTCATTAAATGAACAGATAACCATATCAAAATCTTTCAAAACACGGTAATTTAGATTACCGCTGAAACTCATATTCATATCCGCATCATCATACTGATATGTAATACTCTGAATATCGTCGATCTGGAGGTCTGTTTCATCTTCGTTAAATACCATATTAAATACATAAGTATTAATATTATTAACGTTTGTAACTTTCTTTTCATCTGTCTCATACCTGCCGCTAAATGCAAGTGCCGGTACATTGACTACCTTCGGCAGTTTGTTGTCATCCTCCGCACTTGCCGACAACGTGAACACGCCCATCATCATACTGGCTACAAGCATCACAACCAACATGATGGATAGGGAACTCTGACATTCCCTTTTAAAGGTTTTCATAAAATCACCAATCCTTTCTTTAATTTACACACATAAGCCTCTTTACATCACAACTAAATCCCCTCAATAAACATGACAACTTTTGGCATTTAGAGCATTCGACTTTAATTTAGAAAATTATATCACATTGTCATCATATTTTCAACACATTTTTTTTACTTTCTTTAACTTTGGTGTAGTGCATAATTTTTGAAATGCACAATATATTTTATTTACCGCGTGTTTGTGTGCAATTTTCACTTTTTTAACTTCATCTACAATTTTAATTCATCTTTAACATTAAGATTTTTTATTATATTATATACTAATACTATTGTTTTTGTTCATCTAATTCGTGTCTTTACATTTGTCTTTCCTCTTTACTTTTTCTCCTTTTCATTATATATATTATTATATACATCTTTATATTCTCTACCCAACAAAAAAAGACCGCCGAAGCGATCTCTTTTTGGGTCTAACATCTAACATCAAAATTACAAGGAAATAGCAAAGTTAATTAGTCAACAACTGCATCGCCTGTATCGCCAAGCAGGTTGAATCTGAACAGCTTGCTCTCGTCATCCGGGTTCTCTGCAAGAATCTTTGCAGATACAATCTTACCGCCCTCGATGAGCTGTGTCAAGCCTATGAGCTGGCAAAGCTTACTCTTAAGGTTCAGCTTGTCGCCCTCCTCTGTTATTAAGTATACATTACCTACGCAAGTGTCAAGCACGGCAAGGAATGCAGCAACATCAATGTCATGTAATTCAAGATATGGTGTCATAAATTATTCCTCCTTCTAAATTTCGTGCCTACTTTGATTTTATTCTCATTTCGGAGTACTGCAGGTCTTTTTCTTAACCTGTGATTATATTATACCACATTTTATGTGATTGTCAACAAAAATATTAAATTTTATTTGTGCAAGGGCAACAGTGTTATATTTGTTTTATTGAATTTTTGTCGCGTTTTTTGTTTATTATCACAACATTTTTTGTTCATTTCAAAAATATAGTTACAAAATTAATCCCTCTTTTTATAGAATAATGCGAAAACACTTTTCTATATTTTAACTCTTTTGTTACTTTTGCTATTTTTTTATTTTTCAAAATTTTTATTTTTTCTTGCTTTTATTATTCCTCATTCTCATTATAGATGTATATTTGCCTCTTTAGATTAATAATATCTATAAATTTATTAGTGAATTTACTCACACAATAATTTTTCCATCAGCTATCTTTATTATCCTATCTGCACTTTCCGCTACATCTTTATCATGTGTTATTAATACTATTGTTGTTCCAAGCAGATTTAACCGCTTTAATGCCTCCAATATTGTTTGTCCTGCTTCGCTGTCAAGGTTTCCTGTTGGCTCATCTGCAAGAATTATCGGTGGCTTTGCTGCGATAGCTCTTGCAATAGCTACCCTTTGCTGCTGTCCGCCTGACAATTCATAAGGCTTGTGTGTCATCCTGTGGCTTAAGCCCACCATTGCAAGTGCGGCCTGTGACAGTTTTACTCTTTCCTTATATTGTAAACCTCTGTATATCAAGGGCAGCTCCACATTCTCCAATGCTGTCAACGCTGGAATAAGATTAAATCCCTGAAATATAAACCCTATCTCTGCATTTCTGATTTTTGCTCTTGTATTATCATTAACTCTCATTATATCCCGACCACATAAACGATATATCCCGCTTGTCGGAGTATCAAGACAGCCAAGTATATTCATTAGTGTTGACTTGCCCGAACCGCTGCTTCCTGTTATTGCCGTAAACTCTCCTTTTTCTATATATAATGTTATATTGTGGAGTACATGAAGTTTGCCCGAAGATCCTGTGTAATATTTTTCTACCGACTTTAATTCTATTAAATGTTTCATTGTAACACCTCTTTTTTTATTATTATTATCGACATTTTTGAATTTATAATGTATAATAAGGTAAGATTATTTTATAAAGGAGATTTGTCTTTATGTTAAACGATTTTTACAGCCGTCTGAAAAGCGGTACGGATATTCGTGGAGTTGCAACTGAAGGTGTACCGGGAGAGAACGTAAACCTTACACTTGATACTTGCAAAAATATCACCGAATCTTTTGCATACTGGCTATGTGAAAAAACAGACAAGAAAACGGATGAGCTTTGTATTTCCGTTGGCAGAGATTCCAGAGTCTCAGGTCCAAACATAGCAAAAACAGTAACAAACACTTTAGCCGAAATGGGCATTAAAGTACTTGACTGCGGTCTTGCTTCTACCCCGTCTATGTTTATGACTACTGTTGACCTTGAATGTGACGGTGCAATACAAATTACCGCAAGCCACCACCCATTTAACCGCAACGGTTTGAAGTTCTTTACCCGCGACGGTGGTTTGGAAAGTGAGGATATTGAGATTATCCTGCTGTTCACTCAAATTTGCGAAAAGTCAAATTATGATGATATTCTACCTTCGCTCGAAATATCTGATCTAATTCATATTAATAATATGTCTAATACCAGAGTAGATGTACTTCAAAACAAGTTTAATAGAGTAAAGACTCTATCTCAGACTTTGAATACAGATATTGATAACGGCTTGCTTCCAGAATATTCCTTTAAAAAGAAGATTATTCCCACAGATTATATGTCAACATACTGCGAAAGATTAAGAAATATGATCAAGAGCGAAGTAAACGCTGAGGACTACGATCACCCACTCAAAGGATTTAAGATAGTCGTTGATGCCGGTAACGGTGCAGGAGGCTTCTATGCAGACAAAGTTCTTGAGCCGCTTGGTGCAGATACAACTGGCAGCCGCTACCTGGAACCTGACGGCATGTTCCCCAATCATGTTCCAAATCCAGAAAACAAAGAGGCTATGAAATCTATTTGTGAGGCTGTGCTTGAAAGTAATGCCGATATGGGCGTTATCTTTGATACAGATGTTGACAGGGGTGGTGCTGTCGATAAGAGCGGTAACGAAATCAACAGAAACAGACTTGTTGCCTGTGCTGCCGCTATCGCACTTGAGGGCAACGAAGGCGGTACTATCGTTACAGACTCCATAACATCTGACGGCCTGAAGGAGTTTATCGAACAGACTTTAGGCGGAAAACACCATAGATTTAAAAGAGGATACAAAAATGTTATTAATGAAGCTATCAGACTTAACAACGTAGGTATTAACTGTCCTCTTGCAATAGAAACTTCAGGTCATGCCGCTATGCGTGAGAATTACTTCCTTGATGACGGTGCATACCTCTGCACAAAGCTTATCATTAAAATGGCTAAGCTTAAAAAAGAAGGTAAAACTCTTGAGGAGTATATCTCTCATCTTAAAGAGGCTAAAGAAGAAAATGAAGTCCGCTATAAAATTACAGAAAAAAACTTCCGCTCATACGGTGAGAGCGTTATTGAAAAACTTAATGAGTATGCACTTACTCAGGACGGCTGGACTCTTGCAGACGACAGCAGAGAAGGTGTTCGTGTATCACTTGACAAGGATCACGGCAACGGTTGGTTTTTGCTCAGATTAAGCGTACACGATCCTATCATGCCACTCAATATCGAAAGCAACGATATTGGCGGAGTTGATATTATTATGGAGCAGGTTAAAAAATTTATTAGCACCTGCGACGGACTTGAATTATAATAATAAGTGAGGAAAGAAAGAAATGAACGGTAATCGTATTGTAGTAAAGGTTGGTACTTCTACGCTCACACATGAAAGCGGCAGACTTAACCTTAGACGTATTGAACAGCTTGTTAAGGTTCTCTGTGACCTCAGCAATTCAGGCAAAGAAGTTGTACTTGTAAGTTCGGGTGCTGTCGGTGTCGGAGTGGGAAAACTTGGACTCAAAAAACGTCCCTCTCTTACAAGAGAAAAACAGGCTGTCGCCGCTGTTGGACAGTGCGAACTTATGTTTATTTACGACAAGCTTTTCGGAGAGTATAACCACAACATTGCTCAAATTCTACTTACAAAGTATTCTATTGATACAGATTTCAAAAGACACTATGCAGTTAACACACTTGAAACTCTTATCGAAATGGGAATTATTCCGATTGTTAACGAAAACGATACTTGTGCCATTGATGAGCTTGACGGAGATAATTTCGGAGATAACGACAACCTCTCAGCTATTGTTGCCGACCTTGTTAATGCAGATACTCTTATTATGCTGACGGATATTGACGGACTTTACACAAGCAACCCCAGAAATAATCCCGACGCTATAAAGATAGATGTCGTCACTGATATTACTGACGAAATAAAAATTATGGCGGGCGGTTCTGGCTCCAACAGGGGTACCGGCGGTATGATAACAAAAATACAAGCGTCTGAATTTGCAACATCTAAGGGTATTGAATGTATTATTATGAACGGAGAAAACCCAAATAGGCTTTATGACCTTATGGAGGGCAAAAATATCGGTACACGCTTTACCGCTAAATAATAAATTTGGAGGTTTATTGTATGAGTTCACATCATTCAAGAAATCAGCAAAGGCGCCAGCAGTTTGGTTCATCAACTCAGACCTTTCAGAATACTCCCACTACTCCGCCTAAAACATTCGCAAAGGGAATTGTTATTCCTTTAGTCATTAATTTGGTTTTGTGTATAGCACTTTGTATCGGAAAGTCACTTGTAAATAAACATACAAGCATTCATCTTCCCACAAGAACTATTCCTTTAATTATACTTGCTTCTGTACTTGTTGCTATTTATATTGTAGTATCTTACGTAATAAAACAATACAAGTACTTGAAGGGCACATATCAAAACCTTGAACAGGGTATGGCTGCTGCCGCTGTACTCAACGCTCAGCAAGGGGATTATGTGGAATACCCCGTAGGCACTCCGTACTATGGTAATAATACGATGTACAATCAATACAATCAAATTCCCCCAACCGTACCGACTGTTCCTCAAACGTCTTCAACACAAACTGCAAACAACAGGCAAAAGTCAAATTTAGGGTGTGGGCTAACATTATTTATATTTATTTTACTGTCACTTGTTTCGTTTGCATATCTCTACACTTCGGGCAGCTTCTCAGATATTGACATGTCCTCTTCAAGGCCTGTTCAAGCGTCTATTACTTCCATTGAAAAACAAATACATACTTATACAACCGTTGAAGACGGCTCAGAGTCAATAGAACAATATTCCGACTACGCTATCGAATACAAATACTCTTATAATGGCACTGAATATAACGGAAAAGGTGTATCGCCTTTCTCATTAAAAAAGGGTGATACAGTTTTCGTAATTGTAAATACCACCACCCCACAAAACTCGTTTTTCCCTGGAGAACAGTTACTGGCTATATTTATAGTATTACCCTGTGTAGTACTGGCTGCATTGGTGATATTTTTGACATGTTTGAAAAAACGACATTAATTTACATTTTTATTTTGAGGTGATTAATATGAATACTTTAGAAATTATGGGTGCAAATGCAAAACAAGCTGCAAGGGTTCTTCTTACCGCCGGAGAACTAAAAAATAAGGCACTGCTTGCTATTGCCGATGCTCTCACTGAAAACTGCGATACTATCATTAAAGCTAACGATATTGACATCCGTATTGCAAAGGAAAACAACACAAGAGCCGCTCTCATAGACAGACTTACCCTTACTCCTGCAAGAATTGAAGGTATGGCTGACGGTGTAAGACAGGTAGCAGCACTCCCTGATCCTATCGGAACTGTACTCAGCGGTTCAAGCCGCCCGAACGGTTTGAAAATTGAAAAGGTTCGTGTTCCTCTTGGCGTTGTCGGAATTATTTTTGAGGCACGCCCGAACGTAACATCAGACGCTGCGGCTTTATGCCTTAAATCAGGCAACGCTGTCATTCTCAGAGGCGGCAAGGAGGCTATCAACTCCAATAAAGCTATTGCCGAAATTATGAGAAATGCTATTGAAAAAGCAGGACTTCCTAAAGACTGTATCTCTCTTGTTGAGGATACAACACGCGCTTCCTCTGTTGAACTCATGCAGCTTTCGGATTATCTTGATGTTCTTATTCCAAGAGGAAGTGCAAACCTCATTAATGCCGTAGTTCAAAATTCTAAAGTTCCCGTTATTGAAACGGGTGCAGGCAACTGCCATGTATATGTAGATGATACCGCTGATATAGATATGGCTGCCAATATCATTTTCAACGCTAAAACTTCACGTCCTTCCGTATGCAACGCAATAGAAACTATTCTTGTTCATAAGGATATTGCTCAGAAAGCACTACCCGCTATTAAAGCAAAGCTTGACGAAAAGGACGTTACTCTGCGCTGCTGTGAAAAGAGTGCAAGTATTCTCAGCGGCGTTGAGAATGCAACCGAAGATGATTGGTACACTGAGTACGGCGACTATATCCTTGCTGTAAAGGTTGTTGACAGTATTGACGACGCAATCTCTCATATCGCAAAGTACAGCACAGGTCACAGTGAATGTATCGTTACTAAGGATTATGCAAACGCTCAGAAATTCACTGACGAAGTAGATTCAGCTGCCGTTTATGTAAACGCTTCTACAAGATTTACTGACGGCGGAGAGTTCGGACTTGGTGCTGAAATTGGTATCTCAACACAGAAACTTCATGCAAGAGGCCCTATGGGACTTAATGAGCTTACCTCAATGAAATTCATCATCAGAGGCAACGGACAGATTAGATAATTATACACAATGTTATACTATTAGGGAGAGCTTATTTAGGCTCTCCCTTATTACATTATTATATACAACAGTGCAAGCATTAAAGATGTATTCGCTTTTTCCTCATTCAGCAGCGCAAGCAGCAGTATTATTAGTGTGCGCTCCTTATCTGCAAGCAGCGTATCCAAAAAACTTTCAGATGTCGTTTCCTTCGGTGCTGTTTCCTGTGGCTTATCTTCGGCGTTGTTTTCCACAGTATCGTTGTCATTCTGAGGAAAACTCTCTCCCCTGTTATTTGCAGGCGATGTTCGTCTTTTGATATTGCCGTTATATCCACTTGGAAAACCTCCCGAATTATATGACGGTGTTCTTCTGCTGTACATCTCTCTTGCACGGTCTATTGCGTCCTGCTGCATTCTGTCAATTTCACTCATATTCATAACCTCAGAACAAACCTTTGAACAAACCTTGGTCTTTTATCAACGGAACAAGGTTTATTATCCTGATAAGCTTTACTGCCTCCTCTAACTTTGCCTGTCGCTGTTCTGATAAAAACGGCTTTATGGCATATAGCAGACGTGTTGTATCGTCCTCTTGTTTCAACTTATTTAAAAGAGGCATTATTTTCATTACAGTCTGCATACCGTCTGCACCAAGCATCTCAAGAGGCGATGAGGACAGTTGTGCAAGTGCCGGTGATGCGTTTTCTTTGCTCTCAGACTGCCCGAACAATCCGCTTAAACCCTGTATCTGCTTCATCATCTCAGGATCACTGAGAATACTGTTTATCTGAGAGGCAATATCACTCATTTTTCTTTAGTCCTTTTATAATTTCTATCGCCTGCTTTGAACTAAGTAGTTTCTTTATTGCATTTTCATCAGCAAGTATTTGTTTTACCATTTCCGTCTGCTGAGGTGACAAAACCGACTCTACTCTGCCGGTTCTTGCAAGTGCACTAAGCTGTTCCGGTGTAGTATTCAGATGTTCGCTTGCCTTTTTCATTAGCTCATTTATGTCATTTCCGCCGTTTTTTGAATTGTTCATATTGACTCCCCCATACACGTTGTTTTAGTGGCTCTATTATTACTTTTGTAGCATTATATGCATACATTAATAACAAGTATGCTTGTACATAAAATAAAAATGCGGCGTTACAAGAATTTTACTTCTCATAACGTCGCATTTTGCTTAATATATATTATGTCTGAATATCAGCACTTCTGTCTGCCGCAGCTCTGACAGAAGTTTGAAGTATTAGTCATACCACAGTTCGGGCATACCCACTGGAAACCATCCATACCGTAATTCTGCTGGTCGTATCCGTTATTCTGATTGTAACCCATATTGTTTTGCTGGCCGAATCCGTTATTCTGGTCATAGCCCATATTGTTCTGTTGGCCACCCAACGCTCCAAGTCCCAATGCACCCATAGCTGCACCTACAACTCCGCCTAAGCCGCCTGCATTACCGCCGTTTGCACCGCCGCCCATTACTGATCCTATAATTCCGCCAAGTCCAGTTGAACCAATGCCGCCCATGCCATTCATGGCGTTATTCATGTCGTTCATGCCGCCCATGCCGTTCATGTTATTCATGTCGTTCATGCCGTTCATGCCACCCATGCCGTTCATGTTGTTCATGTCGTTCATGCCGCCCATGCCGTTCATGCCGCCCATGCCGTTCATGTTGTTCATGTCGTTCATGCCGTTCATGTTGTTCATG
>ONAH01000091.1 GCA_900315715.1 uncultured Eubacteriales bacterium | reverse complement strand
GAAAGAAAGACTGTCGCAGTTTTCAAAAGCATATGATTTTATATTTGTGACAGTATCGGGAATAATAACATTATTCAGAGAACTGCAAGAACCAAAAGCCCTTGCACCAATGGTTTCCAGATTATCGGTCAGGTAAATATTATTAAGAGCGGTACATCTCGAAAAAGTACTATCACCGATAGCTGTTACACATTTTGGAACGTTTACCGATGTAAGTGACGTGCATTTATAGAATAGATAGTTTGAAAGAAAACTTGTATTTTCAGATAATTGAACGGATTGCAAATTGGTACATTCCATAAATACTCCTGTTCCAAGATAAGCAACACTGTTTGGAACAGTAAATTCTTCCAGTGCGGTACAGCGACCGAATGCATATTCGCCGATATCTATCAGGTTGGATTCGTCAGCAAAGGTTACTTTTTTAAGAGCGGTACATTCATAGAAAGCAAGGTCGCCTAATCCTTCAAGGTTTGCAGGCAGGCTTATTTGCTCAAGTGCTAAACATCTTTCGAACGAACGGTTGTATATTCTGAAAAGATTGGAAGGCAAATTAATTTGTTCAAGTGAAAAACAGCCCTCAAAAGCTGACTTTTGTATTTCTAATAGATTTTCGGGGAGAACGATGCGTTTTAATTCATCACAGTAATAGAAAGCGTTTTCATCAATGATAGCAAGACCGTCCGGCAGAGAAACGTTTTTTAAAGAATGACAGTATTCAAAAGTGTTTTTAGGGAGAATAATGAGGTTAGGTATTTTTACATTGTCAAGACTCTGACAGTAAGAGAAGATACCTTCACCCAAGCGTGGACTGTTTTCGGGCAATCTGACGTTTCTCAAAGAGTAATCCTGTTCAAACACTCTGTCGCCTATGTCATCTACTGTATCTGCAATATAAGCGTAGTTAAGTTTTTTAAGCCCTGAGAAGGCGTAATTGCTTATACAGTTCATTCCGTCCTCAACGATAACGTTTCGAATTTGTTCGCTAAGGTCGTTGACAGACCATGGGGGACGGTGTTCGTTGTCGTATTCATAAATATTGTATGAGCTTCCATAAAGATAAGGTTGCCGCTTGAGTGAAGTTCCCAAAGAATGCTGTCATCGTCTGAGCATGAACCCGATGCAATAATACCGGATTTATCGTCCTTGTGGCTGAGCGGCATATCTTCGGGGATATATTCGTTATCGCTTTCAATAAACACATCTGCAACGTAGTAGCTGTCGCACAGAGGGCTGTTATCGTCTGAAAGCAGAAAACACTTTACATCAAATTTTTCGGGAAGCGCAGCGGTATCGAAACTCAAGTCAACGACGGTATCGTTTTCTGATTTTTCGACTGCAACACATTCAGACATGAGCATTTGTTCTGATGCTATATCGTAAGCACCCACAACAAGCTTGCATTTATCGGCGGTTTTGCAGGTTATGTGTGCTGTACCGTTTGTAACCTTAACATAAGTAATATTGTATCCGGAATTATCGGTAACAGTATCGGTAAACAGTGCTGTGGAGTCTACAATATCTGCGCTTGCGCTAACAGGCGGAAAGACTGCAGAGGATATGATAAGCGCCGAAAGAATAACAGCACATAATTTTTTTAACTTCATACATAACACTCTTTTACTGTATAAAAGTATTTATCATATATTAACATAAATTTTTCGACAATTCAACCATATTATGTGATGATTCTATTTGCATCAGATGCAAAACAGAAAGATGTGTGAAAATATACTATTACAATAAAAACGAAATGTCACTAATTATGTTATCGGTAACGAAGTATAACTCTAAATAAAAAATACACCTTTGTAACCGGGAAAAATTTTTTTTGTGTTTTTTATCAAAAAAATCACATAAAAAGCCATTTACTTGTATTAAAGAAAATGTTTCATTTTTGTTGCTTTTTATAGAATAATGTACTATAATAAAAGCGTGTCTGAATTTGGATAATAATTTGACGTTTGTTGTCCAGAAAGATAATAAAGATAAAGAAAAGAGGAACTATATGGTTTTTGCTGACTTATTTTTTCTGTACATCTTTCTTCCTGTTTGTCTTATAGCCTATTTTGCCTGCAAAAACGTAAAGTATAAAAACGGTGTACTTATAGTATTTTCGCTTTTATTCTACGCATGGGGTGAACCGACAGTCGTACTCCTGCTGATACTCAGTACGATAGTCAACTGGCTACTTGGACTGGCAATAGATAAACACCGAAAAGATGCTTTGGGTAAGCTTGCAGTAGCAGGTTCGCTTGTATTCAGTTTAGGTATGCTTATGGTATTCAAATACCTTGGTTTTATTGTAGAAAACCTAAATCTTATTCCGGGAGTAGAACTTCCTGTTCCGAACATCACCCTGCCGATAGGAATAAGTTTCTACACATTCCAGATACTATCATATATACTTGACTGCTACTGGGATCAGGTAAAAGTTCAGAAGAACTACTTTAGGTTCCTGTTATTTGTATCGCTGTTTCCACAGCTTATCGCCGGACCTATTGTCAGATACAGCGTTATCGAAAATGAGATAAGCAACAGAAAAACTACTATTGCCGATTTAAGCGACGGCGCATGCAGATTTATGATAGGTCTTGCAAAGAAAGTTATACTTGCCAATAATTTATGGATAATAGTAGAGAACTTTTTCACAGACGATATTACAGGATTATCGGTTTTCGGTACATGGTACACCGTAATCGTGTATGCGCTTTATGTGTTCTTTGATTTCAGCGGTTATTCGGATATGGCAATTGGACTTGGAAGAATATTCGGTTTCCACTTTGATGAGAACTTCCGTCACCCGTTTATGTGCAGAAATATTGCAGAGTTCTGGCAGAGGTGGCATATTTCGTTGGGTTCATTCTTCAGAGATTATCTGCTGTATGTTCCGATAGGCGGAAAAATGCATAAGTATCTGAACCTTTTCCTTGTATGGTTCTGTACAGGTATGTGGCACGGAGCATCGTGGAACTACATTATCTGGGGATTGTACTTCGGATTGTTTATACTGATAGAACAGCTTCTGGGTAAAAAGCGTATGAAAGCTATTCCGACTGTAATAACACATATTTACAGCAAGATAGTTATAATAGTTGGATTTGGTATATTCTACTTTGAAAACTTTGCTCAGCTTGGCGATTTCTTCAAAAACCTTGTCGGTGCAAACCACAACGCACTTTATGACACCATTACAACAACAAGTATGGTGAACAACTGTTTCCTGCTTGCAGTAGGATTGATAGCTTGTTTCCCGGTTGGAGCTTTTGTAAACAAGCTGTTTGATAAAACAAAAAGCTCAATTGCAATAGGTCAGGTTCTTAAAATGGTATATTGTTTGGGACTTCTTATAATATGCAGTCTGCTTCTTGTAGATGCAACAAGCAACCCGTTCCTGTACTTCAGATTTTAATGGAAGGAGTATTCTCAAATGGCTAAATCATCATCTAAGACTAAAAATAGCAACGATCCTCAGTACCTTGAGAATAGGGGTAAGAGCGACACAAGATTTTGGTTCAGACTGCTGTCTGTATCCGTTATAGTGCCTGTATATACAGCAATCGTTGTATGTATGCTTGTAATGCCCAGATCTACAATATCAATGCTTGAAAAAAGAGAACTTGCAACATTCCCTGAATTTAGCTGGGAGAGCTATTTTAGCGGAGAATACACAGCGGCTATTGCTAACTACTTTGACGATACGGTGCCATTCCGTGATACCTTAAAACAGGCAGGCAGTCAGCTTACGAATTTTCTTGGAATTAAATATAATAATGTTCAGGTTTCAGGTCAGATGTACGTTGTAAACGATCTTGAAAAAGCTGATGAGGAAGAAGCTGCCAATAAATCTGCCGAAAGCAAACCGGAGGATAATAACGGTAAAACGGCTGCAAGCAGTTCAAGCAGT
>ONAH01000041.1 GCA_900315715.1 uncultured Eubacteriales bacterium | reverse complement strand
TGCATCGGTGCTTGTGGTATTGCTCCGGCAGTTACCATAAACGGCACAGTATATCCCAAGATGGAAGTAAGTCAGGTTCCTAAGGTTATAGAAGAGTACCGCAGTAAGGAGGCTTAATAATGAAAATAACTACAAGTGAACAACTCGATCAGGTAACACATAGCTGTACCGAGTGTTTTAAGAATAAATTAGACGGTTCGGACGGCAAGCGTGCAGTTGTACTCTGCGGAGGTACAGGCTGTCTTTCGTCAAACTCAGACGCAATAACAGCAAAGTTCAAAGAGCTTGTTGAGCAGTACGGTATTGCTGATAAAGTAACAGTAAATCAGGTAGGATGCTTTGGTTTCTGTTCACAGGGACCATTTGTAAAGATATTCCCTGAAGATACTTTATATCGTCTTGTAACTGTTGATGATGTTGAAGAAATCGTAAAGACTGACCTTGTAGATAATAATATAGTAGAAAGACTTCTTTATGTTGATCCGTCAACAAACGAAAAGGTTCAGAAACAGGACGACATCAACTTCTATAAGAAGCAGAAGAGAGTTGCACTCCACGGCTGCGGACTTATCAACGCAGAGGATATTAACGAGGCAATGGGTTACGGTGCATTCAAGGGTATCCAGAGAGCACTTACAATGAGCCCGAAGGAAGTAATAGACGAAGTACTTGCATCAGGTCTAAGAGGCCGCGGCGGTGCAGGATTCCCGACAGGTAGAAAGTGGTCTTTCGCATACGCAAACGAAGCAGATCAGAAGTATGTTGTATGTAACGGTGACGAGGGTGATCCTGGTGCATTCATGGATCGTTCCATACTTGAGGGTAACCCATTCGCAGTAATCGAAGGTATGATGATAGCTGGTTATGCTATTGGCGCATCGGAAGGTTACTTCTATGTTCGTGCAGAGTATCCTATTGCTGTAAACCGTTTGCAGAAGGCGATAGATCAGATGACTGAGATAGGTATTCTTGGTGATAATATTCTCGGAACAGATTTCTCGTTCCGTGCAAATATAAGACTTGGTGCAGGTGCATTTGTATGCGGTGAAGAAACAGCTTTGCTTAACTCTATCGAGGGTAAGCGTGGTATGCCGCGTCCAAGACCTCCGTTCCCGGCAGTAAAAGGTCTGTGGGGCAAGCCAACAGTAGTAAACAACGTAGAAACACTTGCGTGTGTACCGTATATTCTCCGTGAAGGTGCAGCAGACTTTGCATCAACAGGAACGGAAAAGTCAAAGGGTACAAAAGTATTTGCTCTCGGCGGTAAGGTAAACAACGTAGGATTGGTAGAAGTTCCTATGGGTACTACACTTCGTGAGCTTATTTATGATATAGGCGGCGGTATCCCCGGAAACAAGAAGTTCAAGGCAATCCAGACAGGCGGTCCTTCAGGCGGATGTCTTACAGAGGAATACTTAGATGAGCCTATTGATTTCGATAACCTTGTAGCTAAGGGATCAATGATGGGTTCCGGCGGAGCTATCGTAATGGACGAGGACAACTGTATGGTAAATATCGCAAAATTCTATATGGAATTTATTTGCGATGAGTCATGCGGTAAGTGCTCACCATGCCGTATTGGTACAAAGCGTATGCTTGAGATACTTACAAAGATAACAGACGGCAAGGGTACTATGGAGGATCTTGACGAGCTTGAGCAGCTTTCAGAGGCTGTAAAGAGTAACTCACTGTGTGCATTAGGTCAGACAGCGTCTAACCCGATAGTATCTACAATAACACACTTCAAGGACGAGTATATAGCACATATCGTTGAGAAGCGTTGTCCGGCAGGTATTTGTAAGAACCTTATGAAGTACGAGATAGTTAAAGACAGTTGCTTTGGCTGTGGACTTTGTAAGCGTCAGTGTCCGGTTGACGCTATCAGCGTAACGGATTATACCGCTCCGGGTAAGAAGAAGCCTGCTCTGCAGATCGATACAGATAAGTGTATCAAGTGCGGTATGTGTATGGCTTCCTGTAAGTTTAAAGCTATTGTTAAGAAATGATCGGGAGGGATATAGATGTCACTTATTAATATAAAAATTGAGGGAATACCTTATCAGGTAGAGTCTGGAATAACGATACTTGAGGCTGCAAGACAGTGCGGCTATGATATTCCGTCATTGTGTACTTTTAATCACGGACAGTGTTCACAGGGTTCTTGTCGTGTATGTCTTGTTGAGGCAACAGGCGCAAGAGGTCTGGTAGCATCTTGTGTATATCCTGTAGCTGAGGGAATGGAGATTCGCATATCTTCTCCAAAGGCTGTTAAGGCAAGAAGAACATCCGTAGAGCTTATTCTCTCCAACCACAACAAGAACTGCCAGCAGTGTGCAAAGAACGGCAACTGCGAACTTCTCCACGTTGCAAAGCTCACAGGAGCAAGAGAGAATGCATTTGAAGGAACAAAAACTCCTACAACATATGATGAAGTAACACCGTCAATTATCAGAGATACATCAAAGTGTATTCTCTGCGGTAGATGTGTTGCAAGATGTCAGGAGGCTCATGGCAACGGTATTCTGGGATTTGAGAATCGTGGATTCTCAACGATAGTAGGTCCTGCAGGTAACCGTTCATTTGCCGATTCACCATGTCTGCTCTGCGGTCAGTGCGTAAGCGTATGTCCGACAGGTGCGTTGATGGAGAAGTCCGAGATTACAAAGATCGACGAGGCTATGGCTGCAGGAAAGCATGTAATCGTTCAGACAGCTCCTGCTGTAAGAGCATCTTTGGGTGAAGAGTTCGGCATGAAGGTCGGCACTCCTGTAACAGGTAAAATGGTAGCAGCTCTTAAGCGTCTTGGATTTGATAAGGTTTATGATACAAACTTCGGTGCAGACCTTACAATTATGGAAGAAGCAAACGAGTTGCTTGCAAGAATAAATAACGGCGGTACACTCCCGATGATCACATCATGTTCTCCGGGCTGGGTAAATTACGCCGAGTATTATTATGGCGACTGCGTAGATCATCTTTCATCATGTAAGTCTCCTCATGAGATGGAGGGTGCAATACTCAAGTCTTACTATGCTGAGAAGAATGGTATTGATCCTAAGGATATCTTTGTAGTATCTATTATGCCATGTACAGCTAAGAAATATGAGAAGGATCGTCCTGCTCTTACTACAAACGGCTTGAAGGATGTTGACGTAGTTCTCACAACAAGAGAGCTTGGAAACCTCATTAAGCGTTCGGGTATCAACTTTGCTAAGTTGCCTGATGAGGAGTTTGATCAGGATCTTGTTGGAACATACACAGGTGCAGGCGTTATCTTCGGTGTAACAGGCGGTGTTATGGAAGCTGCACTGAGAACTGCATACTTTGCTCTTGAGGGTAAAGAGTATGGTCCAGTAAACTTCACAGAAGTTCGTGGTTTTGATGGCATTAAAGAAGCAACATTTGTACTTGCAGGCAAGGAGATCAAGATTGCTGTTGCTCACGGTATGAAGAATGCAAAGCCAATCATGGACGATATTCGTGCAGGCAAGTCACCATACACATTTATAGAGATTATGTGCTGCCCGGGCGGATGCATAAACGGCGGCGGTCAGTCATATGTACGTCCCGTTCTTCTTCCGAATGAGGATCTGGATATACTTGATACTTACATGGCTAAGCGTGCTGCAGCATTGTATTCTGAGGACGAAAGACAGACTCTCCGTCAGTCACATAACAATCCACAGATTCAGCAGCTTTACGCTGAGTTCCTTGGTGAGCCAAACTCTCATAAGGCACATGAATTACTCCATACAACTTATGTTAAGGATAGAGTAAGATTTAAGTAATAATAACTTCCTGAAAATATAAGCAAAGGCGACAGTCGTTATGACTGCCGCTTTTGTTGTTTTTTTGATTTAAATTTTGCGAATAAATAAACGATAATTGCAAGACAAAGAACTCCAAACAAACCACCTGAAAAATCAAGCAGAATATCGCTAACCTGAGCGCATCTGCCTTTCGGAAAATACTGTATAGTTTCGTCAATAACAGGTACGCTCAGAAGAAAAAACAGTATTTTGAAAATATCTTTTTTTAAAGAACCGCAGTAGGATTTAACTGTTGCCGAGAGGAAAAAGCCGTACACAGCAAATTCTGTAAAGTGCGCAAGTTTTCGTATTGAGATTTCGGTAAAAAGATTAGGGAGATGTAGAACCGTTGTGACATTGTCCAGCATATTAAATGCAGCATCACTTTGAACAGTTGATTCAACGGCAGGTATTGATGAGTGGATAAATATAACAGCTGTTATTAATATAGTGATAATAAGAAAGAGTTTCTTTAACATATAATTACACTTCCTTTAATGTGATACGAACATTCTATCATAATAAAACAATAATTGCAAATAGAAAAAAATTTTCCACTTAATAACAGTATTTGAATATTGTGATATTATTAACTTGACATTAAAGAAAGATAGAGTTTATAATTGTAAATATCGAAAAATATTGAAAGGAATGATGTTGTTGAGAAAACTCATATCACTTATTATGGCGGTGCTTGTAGTGTTTACTGCATTTGGCACACCGATTTCGGCATTTGCACTGGATAATATACCGCAAAAATCAAACACTGTAAATGGATTGACTCCAAGCGGTACATTTAACGTCGGCGGGTTTGTATTTAAAATATGGAGCAATTTAAATAAGGAGGCGATTTTGTGGGAATATAACGGTACCGATACTGATATAGTGATACCTAAAGAAGTTGAAGGTTACACGGTTACCGCAATCCAAACAAACGCATTTAAGGAAATGGATATTGAAAGTGTAGTTATTCCCGAGGGGGTTACATTCATAAACTACGGAGCTTTTCAAAACTGCAAAAATCTGAAAAAAGTCGTTATGCAGGGTAATATGGATATTATAGAATCATATGCGTTCAGCTACTGCTATAATCTTGAAGAAGTTATAATGCCCGATACGTTGAATGAGATTGGATCAAATGCATTCTATAACTGTGAGTCTTTGAAAAGCATAGTTATTCCCGAGGGTGTAAAAACAATTTCAAGTACAGCATTCACTTATTGTTCATCGCTCGAAAGTGTTGTTATGGCGGACAGTGTTACGAAGCTTGAAGATTATGTTTTTTCTGATTGCGGTGCTTTAAAAGAAGTAAAATTGTCCGAAAATCTTAAAACAATGGGAATAGGTAATTTTCGCGAAGATAAAAGTCTTAAAAATATTGTCCTCCCCGGAAGTATTGAGGAGGTTTCACATTCGACTTTTAAGGGATGCGACTCCCTTGAAACAGTTGTATTTTCCGACGGATACTCTGCCGTTGTTAGTGAAGAAATGTTTGCTGATTGTGTATCTCTAAAAAAAGTTGTGCTTGCCGATAGTGTTACCGGACTAAATAAAAGAGCTTTTGCAAATTGTACATCTCTTGAGGAGATAACTCTCTCATCGACTATTCCAAAGATAGAAGATGAATGTTTCATAAACTGTTTGTCACTTAAAAGTATAAGCATTCCAGCCAGTGTAACAGAGATAGGCGACAATGCGTTCTTGAAATGTAAATCTTTGGAAGAAGTTGAGTTTTCCGAGGGACTAAAGTCAATTAACCAATATAGTTTTTACAAGTGTACGGCAATAAAGAAATTGAAATTTCCTGACAGCCTTGAAACAATCGGGTTCCGAGCATTTTCGGAATGTAGTGCTGCCTTGAGTATAGAGTTTGGAAGCGGATTTAAAGAAGCAGATGAGTACGCATTTGAATTGTGTACCTCTGTTAAAAATGATATAAAAATTCCGGAAAGTACGCAGACATTAAAGAAAGGAGCGTTTCTTGACTGTGCGGGTATCGAGAAGGTATATTTGCCCGAGGGAGATATTGCAATAGATTCCACGGCATTTCAAGGTTGTGAGCCGATTGAGATGTACCGTTATAATTCAAAAGGAATCCGGAAAATAGAAACCATTATACCCGAGTACGACGCACATGATACGATAATATATGACGCATCGAAATTAGACTCATTTAAAGACCGAACAAAGCAGGCAGTTACTGATGAGTATATAAGAGTATCTTTGGGTGTAGGTACATATGATGACAATGACAGAGCAACATGGTTTGAAATACCGTCGTCAACTACATCACCGTACGCTTATGGTAAGCTTACACAGGATACACACGATACAGTTACTCAGATGACAAACTTTTACAGATGGCTAACTGGTGCAAATCCATTAAAGAATAAATCTGTACATTCGGACTCATTGCAAGCTCAGGCACTTGACAGGAATTTCTATTTTGATCACTATATTCCTGATGACGCAAAACCTGATGATATGAGTCAGGAGCTTTGGGACGAGGGTGCAAAGTGTACGCATACAATACTTGCGAGAAGCATTTCTCCCAAAAGTGCAATAGAAATGTGGCTCAACGAGGGTTACTCAGTTTATTACAATACGTGGGGGACGGTTGGTCATAGATTATCGCTGATTTCGCCAAGGGTTTCAGATATTCAGTTTGGTTACAGCGGAAACATTTCCATAGGTCAATGTGTCAAATATGATAACGAGTTTAAAGAGCCATTTACAGCATTTCCAGCCCCCGGACCGATGCCGAATGTAGCCGTTAATCCGTATAATTCAGCGTGGACTATCTGCTATGATACAGATAAAATAACGTATAAAGAACCGGAAGAAGTTCGTGTAAAGGTAACTAATCTAAATACAGAGGAAAGCTATATCTGTACAGTTGAAAACAAAATGCTAAATATAGATGATGGTCTTTGTTTTGCACAGCCAAGCGATTTTTTAAACGGACGTTACACCGATACTTACAGAGTTGAGGTAACAGGACTTTACGGTGTAGAAAATGATGTGAAAGTCGAGATACATTATGATGTTGATTTTTACGATATAAGAGATTATAAGCCGCTTAATGTAGAGAATTACTTTTTTGATATAAACTCAATAAATCTCTGTGAAGAACCCGATGATGATTTGCTGAACTTTTTAATGACGTATTTATCCGATTATGTATGTGTAGTAGTAGAGGAAGATGTTTATGTATACCTGTCGCTTAATGATAAGTGGAGTATAGACAAAGAAAACAGCTGCTTCAAAAATACAGCCAATATGTCCGATATGCCGGATAATATAACAGATCCAAATAATTATTTAGATGACATAAAGGTTGAGTATTCGAGCGACTATTTCTCAAACGGCGGAGAAATTCTTTTTTCAACAGGTACCGATACAGTAACAGAGGGCGATAAAATAGAATTCACAGTATCTGAAAGACTGTTTGGAAATGAAGAGCTGTACATATACAAAATAGTCAAGGACGACAGCGGTAATACAGCGTACAAATGTGTATATTCGAAGAGTGAGGACAAAGAAACTCACGACATTTACAACTATGAAAGAGTGCCGATATATACTAAGGAACACGCAGAACCCGACGATGACGGAGATTATTTTGTGTTGGAGAAGAATATGCATACTATATTTGTGTCGAGAATGCAGCACTTTACGGTAAATCATAAGTTTAATGAGGGTACGGTATTAAAAGAATCCGATTGTACGCACGAAGGCGAGATTTTGTATAAATGCGAAATATGTGGTGAGGAGCAAATCAAGCCTTTAGAAATGGCAGAGCATACGATTGTAGAGGACAAGTATAAATTTGCGACTTGTCAGGAAGAGGGGCTTACATGGGGTACTCACTGCAGTGTGTGCGGAAAGGTAATAGTACCGCAGGAAGTAATACCAAAAGCCGAACACTATGTTGTAATTGATTTTGAGGTTGAACCAACCTGTTACAGTGAGGGGTTGACAGAGGGTTCTCATTGCGAGAATTGCGGAAAAGTCCTAACAAAGCAGGAGGTAATCCCAAAGAAAGAGCATGAAGAAACAGCAGTGAAGAAGGGATTTGCACCCGACTGTGAAGATGACGGATTGACAGACGGAGTTTACTGCACTTACTGCGGAGAGTGGATAGTCCCCCAGGAGATTATTCCCGCAACAGGTCATACTATTGTTACAGATGAGGCGGTTGAGCCAACTTGTACCGAAAGCGGACTTACAGAGGGTAGTCACTGTAAAATTTGCGGAAAGATTATAGTTCCTCAAGAGATAATTCCAGAAAAAGGTCACAGCCTTGTAACAGACGAGGCCGTTGAGCCGACCTGTACCGAAAGCGGACTTACAGAGGGTAGTCACTGTGAAGTTTGCAAAACGGTATTCCATTATCAGGAAGTTATCCCTCCGAAAGGTCACATATATGAAAACGGGGTTTGTATTTACTGCGGTGAAAAAGAGGATACATTTACCGATACTGATACCGATACACATACCGATACGAATACTGATACGAAAACAAAAGACATTACAGATACAGAATCCGATACCGAACAAGATACAGACACCGGAAGCGATACCGATACTGACAGTAAAGATACTTCCGATCCGGAAAAAGACGGCGTGCTTATAGGAGATGTGAACGGTGACGGAAAAGTAAAAGCAATTGATAGTATGATCGTACAGAGAGCGGTATTAAACCTTGTAAAGCTTGACGAAAGACAGATAATAACAGCAGACGTAAACGGCGACGGAAAAATAAACAATAAAGACGCACTTGAAATTCTAAGATATACAATACACCTAAAGTCGAGTGAGAGGATAGGAAAAAAAGTCGCAAAGTAAAAAACATACATTAAATTTCCGCAGCACCCATAAACCGGGGTGCTGTGATTTTTTTACAAAAAAAATTATTTATGTATAAGTTATACAAACTCAGCTGTAATACATAAACGATACTAAACACTAATAACAAACGTCAACATTGAGATTACGTCACCCTTAATAAATAATCACAAAAAAGTTAAAATATTAACAATTTGTTTTTTGACTGATAAGCTGTTTTTTGGTATAATAAATACGATTAGGAATTTACTGTAAGGAGGAATCCGTTATGGGTTACACAATCGCACAAAAGATAATAAAAAATCATCTTCTCAGCGGAGAGATGACAGTAGGAAGTGACATAGGTCTTAGAATTGACCAGACGCTTACTCAGGACGCTACGGGTACAATGGCATATCTTGAATTTGAGGCTATCGGTATTCCGAGAGTAAAGACTGAAAAGAGTGTTGCATACATAGACCACAATACTTTGCAGACAGGTTTTGAGAATGCTGACGACCACCGTTTCATACAGACAGTTGCTAAGAAACACGGCATCTATTTCTCACGTCCGGGCAACGGTATCTGTCATCAGGTTCATCTTGAGAGATTTGGTATCCCCGGTAAAACTCTTATCGGTTCAGACAGCCATACTCCCACAGGCGGCGGTATAGGTATGCTTGCAATGGGTGCAGGCGGACTTGACGTTGCAGTTGCAATGGGCGGCGGCGCATATTATATCACAATGCCGAAAATGGTAAAAGTGAACCTCACAGGCAAGCTTTCTCCATGGGTATCAGCAAAGGACGTAATTCTTGAAGTACTCAGAATAATGTCAGTAAAAGGCGGCGTAGGAAAGATAATCGAGTATGCAGGCGAAGGCGTAAAAACTCTTACTGTACCTGAGCGTGCTACTATCACAAATATGGGTGCAGAGCTTGGCGCAACAACTTCGATATTCCCGTCAGATGAGGTTACAAAAGAGTTCCTCAAGGCACAGGGCAGAGAAGAGGATTGGACTGAGTTAAAATCCGATGAGGACGCAGTTTATGATGAGGTAATAGACATTGACCTTTCAAAGCTTGTACCAATGGCAGCATGCCCCCACAGCCCGGATAATGTAAAGACAATAGAGGAAATAGGCAATAAGAAGATAGATCAGGTATGTATCGGTTCATGTACAAACTCAAGTTACTTAGACCTTATGAGAGTTGCAGCAATTCTCAAGGGCAAGACAGTATGTCCAAGTGTATCGCTTGCAATAGCTCCGGGTTCAAAGCAGGTTTATAATATGCTTGCGCTTAACGGTGCGTTGGGCGATCTTATCGCAGCAGGCGCAAGAATACTTGAATGTGCTTGTGGTCCGTGTATAGGTATGGGACAGTCACCAAACTCCGCAGGAATCTCTCTTAGAACATTTAACCGTAACTTTGAGGGCAGATCCGGTACGGCAGACGGTCAGATCTATCTTGTAAGTCCCGAAACAGCAGCAGCTTCGGCTCTTACAGGCGTATTTACAGATCCAAGAACGCTTGGAGATGCAGTAGAGATAAAGCTTCCGGAGCAGTTCCTCATAAATGACAATATGGTAGTTGCACCGATTGAGGAAGAAAAGATGGATACAGTAGAGGTTCTCAGAGGACCAAACATAAAGCCGTTCCCACAGACCTCTCCGCTTGACGAAACGATCGAAGCTTCATGCGCATTAAAGGTTGGGGACAATATAACAACAGACCACATTATGCCTGCAGGAGCAAAGATACTGCCGTTGAGATCAAATATTCCGGCTATTTCTCAGCACTGTTTTACAGTATGTGATAAAGAGTTCCCGCAGAGAGCACTTGCACTTGGCAAGTCGATTATTGTTGGCGGAGCAAACTATGGTCAGGGATCATCAAGAGAGCATGCCGCACTTGCACCACTTTATCTTGGTGTAAAAGCAGTGCTTGTAAAGAGCTTTGCAAGAATACATAAGAGTAATCTTATCAATGCAGGTATTCTTCCGCTTACATTTGTAAACGCAGATGATTATGATAAGATAGCACAGGGTGATGAGCTTGTGATCAAGGATGTAAAGGCAAAGCTTGAAAACGGTGAGCCTATCGTTGTAACGGACGTAACAAGGGGAATAGACATTCCAGTGGATTGCGAACTTACAGACAGAACAAAGGCTATCATTATTGCAGGCGGCCTGCTTGATTATACAAGAGAGAATTCTTAAGGATTAACTATTGGAATGAGGAGTTTGACGTAATATTTAAAGCACAAAGCTGAGTTTGGGAATAAATACCGATAATACCAAACTCCTTATTCCAAAGTAACGGAGATAGTATTATGGATAATACAGACAAACAGGAGATTATTAAGTATTGTTCGCCAAATGCGACGGTTGCTATTGTTGGAGCTGTTTTTTTCATACTTTCAGTGCCGGGGTTCTTTATTACAAAAGCAATATCATCAGATAGTTTAAAAGCGGGTGTTGTCGGCGGTGTAATGGCGGTAATGGGAATTGTGTTTTTTATGCTCAGATATTATTATTCCATCACGGCGGCGAACGCAATAAAGAAGGCAGAAGCAGACGGCTCAGGAGCTTTTCTTGTTTCTGATTTCAGACAAGGCGAAAGATTCTTAAGAAACAGAGTTATTTGCGGTGAACATTATGTTTTTGGTGCGGCTTTGGGCGTAATAGTTAGTTTATCCGATATTAAGGCTGTACGCAGAGATACAATAAAGGTAAAGAATGTACCATCAGCCGAAAACTTAGTTCTTGTACTAAAAAACAATAAAAAGGTAACGCTTTGTTCGATAAGCGTAATGGAAGATGACTGCCCGCCGTATTCGGAGATTATCCGTAAAATATGCAAATATCAACCCGACGTGGAAGTCGGATAATAAGATTATAAAAGGAGATACATGAAATGTCCGATAAAATACAAATGAAAACCCCTATCGTTGAAATGGACGGCGATGAGATGACAAGAGTTATCTGGAAGATGATAAAGGATACTCTACTTACACCATATATTGACCTTAAAACAGAATATTATGATTTAGGTTTAGTTAACAGAAACGAAACAAACGATCAGGTAACACTTGATAGTGCAGAGGCTACGAAGAAGTATGGTGTAGCCGTAAAGTGTGCAACAATTACTCCAAATGCAGAAAGAGTAAAGGAGTATAACTTAAAGGAGATGTGGAAATCCCCTAACGGTACTATCAGAGCGGCACTTGACGGAACAGTGTTCAGAAGTCCTATTCTGGTAAAGGGAATTACACCGTATATTCCAACCTGGACAAAGCCTATAACTATTGCACGTCACGCATACGGAGATGTATATAAGAATACAGAGATGATAGTTGAGGGCGGCAGTAAGGCTGAGCTTTGCGTAACAAAGGCAGACGGAACAGAGGAGAGAAGTCTTATTCACGACTTCAAGACAGACGGAATAATCCAGGGTATGCACAATATTGACAAGAGTATTACAAGCTTTGCACGTTCCTGCTTTAACTATGCGCTTGACATCAAGCAGGATATATGGTTTGCAACAAAGGATACTATTTCAAAGAAGTATGACCACCGTTTCAAGGATATTTTCAACGAGGTATTTGAGAGCGAATACAAGGAGAAATTTGAGCAGGCAGGAATATCATATTTCTATACACTTATCGACGACGCAGTTGCAAGAGTAATTCGTTCAGACGGCGGATATATTTGGGCATGCAAGAATTATGACGGAGATGTAATGTCGGATATGATAGCAACGGCTTTTGGTTCACTTGCAATGATGACATCGGTACTTGTATCTCCGGACGGCGTATATGAGTATGAGGCTGCACATGGTACTGTACAGAGACATTACTACAAGTATTTAAAGGGTGAAACAACTTCGACAAACTCTGTTGCAACACTTTTCGCATGGACAGGTGCACTCAGAAAAAGAGGCGAAATGGACGAAACACCAGAGCTTTGTGATTTTGCTGATAAGCTTGAGAAAGCAACAATAAAGACAATAGAAGACGGAGTAATGACAGGGGACCTTGCGTTACTATCAAAGCTTGAGAATATAACAAAAGTAGATACAGAAACGTTCCTCAAAGAGGTAGATAAGAGATTAAAGGAAATGCTCTGATATACGGAGGTATGTTCAGTGGCTAAGAGAGAGAATATATCTTCATCTGTAATAAGGCGATTGCCGAGGTACTACCGTTTTTTAAGAGAGCTTGACGCAATGGGCGTAACACACGTAAGTTCGGGCGAGCTTGCAAAAAGAATGAGATCAACAGCCTCACAGGTACGTCAGGATCTGAATTGCTTTGGTGAGTTTGGACAGCAGGGGATAGGCTACAATGTAGCAATGCTTCGTGACGTAATAGAAGATATTCTTGGAATAAAAAGCCTGTACCCTGCAATACTGATAGGTGCAGGAAATATCGGACTTGCGATAGCAAATCAGGTTATATTTGAGGGCAGATGTTTTGAGCTGATCGGGATATTTGATAAGGATACCGAAAAGATAGGCAAAACAGTTGGCGAACTAAAAATTCAGGATATAGATGAGCTTAAATCTTTTTGCGATAATAAACGTGTGTCCACAGCGATATTGTGCGTTCCGAAATCTGCGGTAGAGCCGATTGCCGAAACACTGTACGGCGCAGGAGTAAGAAGTTTCTGGAATTTCAGTCACTATGATTTGAATATGAAGTTTGACAACGTAATCGTGGAGAATGTACATCTCAGTGACAGCCTTATGCAGCTTTGTTTCAGACTAAAAAAACAGAATAACGATTAATGATTACCCCCCGTCACAGCAGATTTTGTGGTTGCTGCGGCGGGGAGCTTTTGTAAGTGTGGAG
>ONAH01000005.1 GCA_900315715.1 uncultured Eubacteriales bacterium | reverse complement strand
ACCAAAAAAACAACCCGACTTTGGTGATATTACTCAAATCGGGTTGTTTTCTATGTTTTTAACAAAAATGTAACAATATCTTTATGTATAATTCCCATGTAATACTTTCACCGTTTTTTTATGCAACATTTGATTAATTTTTTTGTGCATTTTTTTATTTTACACAGCGTATTACACAAAAACAAATAATAATATCTATTTTACTATTATCTCAATAATTCGTATATTTTGTGATATTTTTTGTCAATTCGTAATCTATTTGTCATTTTTAGGCATTTGAGAGATTACATTTTCTCCATTTATATACATATTCAAACAAGTCACGTCTATTAAGTCGATTTTACCGTCATGGTTTATATCTGAGGCTTCTTTTTTTGCTTGTTCGGCAGTTTCGTTATTCAACAAATTCTTCATTAGTTCTTTTCTGTCATTCGTGTTGATACTGCCTTCGCCGATGATATCTCCGTAAACGATCAACGTATATTTTTGAGGTTTGTCGCCGTCTATCTCAACAGTCCAGCCTGTTCCTACTACTCCGCTTTTTTTCTCTGTTCCGTCCTTTGAACAAAAAGTCAATGTACAGTTTTTCGGCTCAAGAAGCTTTTTCATTTGTGCAATCGTTGTTCCGGGCTTTATTCCGCAGAGCATTTCTCCATAAACAACAAAGCTTTCCAGATTTACCGAACTACTTTTTTCCTCATTGTCATAAACGTTGTCAGATGATACATCGTTTTTTACGGACTCATTACTTATAAACGTAATTTCAGCCAATCCGTCATTCTCCGCTACGGAGATAAACCTATCGCTGCCCATGCACAAATAAGCAGATGAACTCATCTCACACAGTACAGTTTCCTTTTCATTATATATCTGTACCAGTCTGTCGCCGCTTAGCCCAAAATAACAGTCATTTGCCGCCAAACTTCCGTGAACCCCGTCAAACTTATCGCAAAGTACAGTTCCGTCAGAATTATATACTATACCGCAGCTGTCCGAAAATCCGTCCTTGGCGGAATAAACCAATTCCGACTGTACGGGTAATGTATAATACTCACTATCAGTAATAGCTATAATATCGCTGCCCGTCAAACAGTAAATAACTTCTCCGCTGTATGAAGCAACAAGTACCAACGGTACAGAAGATACATTAATAGTATCTGCAAGTTTATAGTCACTGTAAACCTTGACATCTCTGCCGTCAATAATAAAAACATCGCCGTTATTATTAACCGCACACAATCCCTGCAAAACATTAACATCTGAATTAAGCACAGCATATTTCTTTGTATTGTACTTGCAATCATATCTGCAAATCTTTATCGCTGCAACATCGTCCTCAATAGTATTCTCAAAAAAATAAAAATTTCCGTTAGTATATGAAAAGCCATTATTTCCGGTAGATATTTCGGTATCACTTACGGTATAGCTATCTCCGTCTGTCAAAACAACACAGTATCTGTCGCCCCTATCCATAAGTACTGCAAAATCATTATCTCCGTAATTATATACACCCATTATCTCTTTACATTCATCTATCGTGCAGACTGTTTGCGAACTTGACGAAACCGTGCACAGCACCATACACACAATGATTACCACTGCTGTAAAGAGTGACTTTGCCCTCATTTATACTTTGCGGACTGTTCAACCGCCAGTCTGTCACAGCGTTCGTTTTCGGGGTGACCGTCATGCCCTTTTACCCACACAAACTTTACACTGTGAGTTTTCAATAGTGAAATTATTTCTTCCCATAATTCTTTATTGGCAACAGGCTGACGCTGAGAGTTTTTCCAGCCGTTTTTTTGCCAGTTATCTATCCAATGTTTATTAATTGCATTACACACATACTGGGAATCTGTGTATAGCGTTACATCACAAGGAAATTTCAGAAGTTTGAGTGCCTCTATAACCGCAGTCATCTCCATACGGTTGTTTGTAGTGTCCTTTTCGCCTCCGCTTATCTCCTTTTCTTTTTCACCGTATCGCAATATCGCTCCCCAGCCGCCCGGACCTGGATTTCCAGAACAGGCACCGTCGGTAAATATATCAACCTTTTTTATCGTAGTCACTCCCCTGCGCAAATAATCTCTCTCACCTGTGACGCAAGATACAGAGAACCGCATATAAGTACAGCGCTGTTTTCCGTTGTATTTGCGAAATCCATAGCAAGCTTTACTGCATTCTCTACATTTTCTTCAGCAGTAATGTCTGCAAAATAATCCTGTACAATGTTTTTTAATTCCTCTGCCGTAAGTTTGCGTGGATTATCATTTATCTGCGTTGTTATCACCTTGTGCAGCTTACCTCTGAGATATTCCAGCGCCGTTTTGCTGTCCTTATCCTTTAACATACCCATTATGCAGATAATTTTCTTATTTGACAAATACCTGTCTATCGAACACGACAGTGCTTTCAAACCTCCCGGATTATGCGCACCGTCTAATATTACTAATGGATGATCAGAAATACACTCAAACCTTGCGGGTATCTTTACAGAAGCTATACCGGTTTTCACTGCGTCATCGCTTATCACAACGCCAAGCCTTCTCAAAACATCTACTGCACACAATACTAAGCTGATGTTTTTTATCTGATGTTCTCCCAAAAGCGGCAGCATTATCTCTTGTTCACCGTATTTTACAATACTTCCTCTCAAATCTGAGGACAGCATTTCCGCTTTAAGGGGAATAAACACCTTACATCCCTTTTTTTCCGCTGCTTTTTCAATAACAGCATTTACACTCTCCTCTTGCTGATTATAAACAACGGCACGTCCCATTTTTATTATACCGCTTTTTTCGTAGGCTATTTTTTCAAGCGTATCTCCAAGTACTGCGGTATGATCAAGAGAGATTGATGTTATTATACTGCATAATGTTACATGAACGACATTTGTTGCGTCAAAGCGTCCTCCAAGTCCCGTTTCCAAAACAACATAATCACACTTGTTTTTTGCAAACCAATCGAAAGCCATTGCCGTTACAAATTCAAACTCCGTTATGATAACATTCATTTTTTTGAGAAACTCAACCAGTGGAAAAACCCGTTCCACCTCTTCTATAATATCCTCTTCGGGTATCTGTACAAAATCTATCTGCATGCGTTCCCCGAAGCCCGTAATATGCGGAGATGTGAAAAGTCCTGTTTTATATCCCTGCGCAGTAAGTATTCTTGCGGTCATATTGCAGACAGATCCTTTTCCGTTAGTTCCAGCAACATGAATATATTTTAGCTTATCCTGCGGATTGTGCATAAGGTTCAGGAGCATTTTCATTCTATCCAGTCCCGGCTTTACACCGAATACAAGAAGAGAATTTATTTTTTCCATAGCCTGTTCATAAGTCAATCAAATCACACTCTCCATTTATTATTCACTCTTGCCGTTTCGTACAGCCTTTGCCGCCGCCGGCAATGCCTCACCTGCAACAAACCCTGCCGACTGTATTCCGAAACCGCCGTGTTCGATACAAACAGCAAACGCAAGCGGACAGTCATCGTCTGTAACATAGCCTATTATCCATCCGTCGTCCTCACCGTCTGCAACCTCTGCAGTACCTGTCTTTGCCGCAACATGAAGATCCCCGAACATTGCATCACCGTAATGTTCGCTTATTGTATATCTCATCATATCGCCAAGTGTATTTGCGGTAGAACTGTTTATCATTCTTGTACCGTTCTTTCCGTGTGCACCCGGTATGATCTTATTAAACTCAAATATCGAAGTCACGTTTTCTACCATATACGGTTCTACCGGTGTACCTCCGTTTGCGATCGCACCTGCAATTATCATCTGATGAAAAGGATTTGCCATATCCGTATATTGTCCCACACCCGACCATGCAAGAGAGGAAGTTGACGCACCCTTTACGTTATATCGTGACATTGCAAGAGTGTTTGCATCTACCTTAAATTCATTATTATAGCCAAACTTCTCCGCATACTGCGTCATTACATCGGGCCCAAGCTCAACAGCAAGCTCGGCAAAGTATATATTGCACGAAACAGCCATAGCTTCTTTCATGTTTATTTCTCCGTGAGGTTCAACACACGTCACATACTCCCCGCCAATTATCTTTCCGCCGTCACAGTATAAAAGTCTGTCCTCCGCACCGGGAATTGTTTCTATTGCCGCTGCTCCCGTAACTATCTTAAAAGTAGATCCCGGAGGATATGTCGAACTTACTGCGTTGTCAAGATATACTCCGTCATAAGTATCGTCGCCTTCTTTTATTTCAACGGGATCATACGGATCATACGTAGGCGTACTTACATCACATATGATTTCACCTGTTTTGTAATTATAGATAACGCAGGCTCCTTTATATCCTCTTGACGCCATGGCATTATATGCAGCCGCACAGGAGTTTGCGTCAAGTGTTGTGACAATATCGCTGCTGCTGCGAAACGACTGAGGCAATCCCAATCCAAGCAAGTAATTATATCCTGTAAGACCTGTTCTGTAAACACTTTGCAGTGCCGTAGAAATATTTACGCTGTCATCGCCTACCGCATGCAGCAGCGCAAGCCTTGTGCTATAATCCGAATGGTAATGTCTATTACCATTATCATCGCTTGTTGCAAGAACATCACCGTTTCTGTCAAGAATATCTCCAGCCTGAGCAAGTCCTGTAACCGACAAATGAGCATTCATTGGCTTTTGTGCCCACTCAGATGAATGTATTACAAGATTTATAACAAAATACCCCAATCCTATGAAAAATGCAAATGCTATAAACCAAGTCATCAGCGACCTGTTAAGTACCTTTTTCATACACTCTTTTCCTTTCCTTCATTACCATTTATAAGAGCTTCGGAATTATTCTTCTCTGGAGCTGAACAGACTCTCTCGTCTTACAGCGTATGTTCTCTCATCCGCCGCCTTAATAAACGACATGAGTCCCCAGCACGAAATCATACTCGATCCACCTGCACTTATAAAAGGAAACGTTACACCCGTAAGCGGAAGTATATCTGTTGCACCGAAAAGGTTCAGAGAAAGCTGTATCACAAGCAACCCTGCCGCACAGCATGCTGATATTGAATAGAATGTACTTCTGCTTCTTGTTGTAATTGCTCTTGCATAGAACACAAGAGCACCTATCGCAACTGCCATTACGACAGCAACAATAATACCCATTTCTTCACACAGAATTCCTATTACTATATCGCTTTCGGACGCAAACAGTGTTTTACAGAAACCGTTGCCTATGCCTACTCCAAACACACCGCCGCTTGCACAGTAGATCAGCGTTCTTGCCTGCTGAAACCCTGTATCCCACACATAGGGTTCCTCAAAAACATGGCCCCACGCATTAAATCTGTCGCTAATGTACGGCTTAAATCGAAGTACGATGACAGATGCAAATACCGCCGCTCCTACCGCAACAAAAAGCGTCTTGAAATCGCCCGAACGCATAAACGAAATAATCAGATATGTCGCAAAAAAGATAAGCGCTGTACCAAAGTCTCCCATAAGCGCCAAAGCACCTACACATAGTGCAGAAAACACAAGAAACCCATACAGGTTTTTTCTTGTCTGGAGCTGATCTAGTCCTGCCGAACCTACGAATATAAAACCTACTTTAACAACCTCAGACGGCTGAACCGAAATTCCGCCCGGGAGAGTGATCCAGTTTGCCGCACCATACTGAGTACGTCCAAATATCAGGTTTATTGCAATAAGCGCAAGCGACGCACCGTAAACCCATTTTGTGAGTCGGCTGACTCTGTCGGGATCGTCAAGAATTTTTATCAGAAATTGAAATAGTATTATTCCCGCCACTGCCGATACAAGTTGTACAACCGCCTGCTTCTCAGACTGATGCACCGAAAGCATTACGCCCACTCCCGTGAGGAAAAAAGCAAGACTTTCAATCTCAAAATTTACTCTCTTAAATATCAGTGCCGTAATAATGTACGTCAGCCACATAATACCAATCGTTATCATTCCATAAGTAAACGGCATTAAATCAATAATGCCTGTTTTAAGTGCCTTATCGTTCAGACACGCTTCTGCCGAAATGATTACAAAAAATATCGTAAGAAGAACTAACAGGCTCTTTGATCCGATACTCTTTTTACCGTTTGGCTTAAAAAACCACGATCGTCTTGTTGCACCTTCAAACTCCTCTGCACGTTTTACCACAAGATTTGTTTGACCTATTCGTATTTTGTCGCTAAGGTAGATATTTGTTCTTTCGGTAATTCTTTCTCCGTTTACATACACTCCTGCTTTTGAGTCGGAGTCGGTTATACTCCAGCCGTCATCTCTCCTCATAAGAACAGCATGTTCTCTTGAAACGGTAGCGTCGGCAAGGTATATATCACAGCTTTTGCTCCTGCCAATAGAGTTCTCCCAATACAGCACAGGAACAGCCTTTCTCTCGTCCTCGTCATACAGCATTATCAGAGGTCTTTCGTCACGTCTGTTGTGTCTGAGCGATATATATAGGTTTATCAGTATCAGTATCGCTAATACCGGTACAGCTACACGCAGTATCACAACAGCCAGATCAAATGCAAAAGCTAAGAAACCGTTCAATGTATCCCCTCCGTTAAAATTATAATACTCCGCAGAAAAACTATTACGTTCTCCTGCGGATAGACTTTCACAATATAGATTATAACACAAAAATTATTAAATTACTATAAAATTTTGAAAAAAGGATTGTTAATTTAAACCTTACATTATTTTTAATTCGTTTTATACCGACTTTATTGTCCTGTTTTACCCTTTTTTACTCTTATATCCTTGCCTATAAATTTAAAATATACTTGTTCACCCAACATTCTTGATATCAGTCTGTCGGAATACAAACTCTTTATCTCTTTTTTTGATAAATTCGTGTTTATTATTGTCGGTTTTTGCTGGAGCAGGCGTTTATTTACAAGGTTATACACACAGCTTTTTGTAAATGCCGTCGGATACTCCGTACCAAGATCGTCAAGTATCAGCAGATCACAGTTTTCAAGATGTGTAAGCGTCCCTGTTTCAAAGTCATATGTATATCGTTCCCTCTCTATTTTCGATATTATATCTGGAAGCGAACAGTAGATTACTCCGTATCCCTTGTCTATGACCGTTCTTGCTATTGCAAGCGACAGGTGGGTTTTTCCCAATCCTGTTGCGCCCTCCATATATACCGAACCGCTGGCGGAAGAAAAATTCTCTGCATATTCCTTGCAGAAGTTGTATATTTTCTCCATGCGTTTTCTGGGAATGTTGCCGTTTTCGTCAGGTTCGTTGGAATAATAATCAAGCGAAAATGTATCAAAACTTGATAGTTCTAACGGCGACAATGCATTAAGCTCACTGAACGCCGTATCTCTGAGCAAAGTCTTCATACAGCCGCACATCTTTCCGTCGATATACCCCTTATCGGAACAACTCATACATTTATACTTTTCTTCAAGGTCTGCCATGGTATAGCCTTTCTGACCAAGCAGTACTCTTAGCTCTCCCTGCAAACGCAGATTTGCATCACGAAGCTTTATTAGCTGTTCTCGTGTGTCCTCACCGCTTACAACTGCCTTTGCGGCTCTGAAACCCGTCCGTGCAAGTTCCCTTTCTATTTCTCGTACTCGTGGAAGTTCGTTGTATATTTTCTCTCGTCTTTTCTCTGCCTGCTGAACAGCATTCTGTCTGCGGAGTGCAAGAATGTTCTCTGCCTTTTCATAAACATGTTTGCTGTATCCCAATCAATCTCACCTCTTTAATCGTCAAACATCGCTAAACTGTCAAGTTCGTCTATATCAAAAGAAGAATTTCCGGTATCGCTGTCTGTCGGTTTTTGTTTCTTCTGTTTTGGTTTTTCATCTGCTTTTGCCTGCTCAAGCGTTTTTATTCCGCTCTGGTGCCACCTTAGCAGAATAGAGTTCACATAGCTTGCTCTGTATTTGCCGATACTATTTATACATCTGTCATAGGCTTCTTTTATCATCTCTCCGGAAAAACCCCATACCTTAACCCAGTTGTTGTACATTTCCTCCTCTGCCGCAGACGGTGATCGAAACTCCAGTCCCAATACCGATTGTATCTTATGCCATGAGTCACGGCTCTCCTCAAGCCTGCGGATCTTTTCATCTGCCTGCTGTGCAGTAAGAATACCCTCGTTTGCCCATGACTTTCCCATGCGTTCGATGTAATTCATTCCCTTTTTATTCTCAACGCCGTATGTAAGAAGCATGAGTATTACCTCTACCGGCAAACCGTCGTTATCATGCATCATCAGTATTCCTGCGTTTTCGTTATGAGAAACAGGTCTGCCGAAAATATACTGTGCCTCATTGAGAAGTGCGGATATTTCCGGATCTTCGCTCATTCTTTCTGCAATATATCCCGGATCGGGACGTACGGGACGTGCAGGTGGAGTATCAGGTTTTTCGGGCTTTTCAGGTTTATCCGGTTTCTCTTCCTCAGTTTGTTTTGGCGTGTTTTTAGTAAGGGTTTCCGCTCTTGTAACGCTCTCGGGATCTTTTGAAGGCACAGGTGCTGCAACCGGTACAGCCACAGGTGCTGCTACATACGACGGTACGGAAGCCGCTGCATATACAGGTGCGGCAGAAGTTACAGGCAAAGTAGTCGTGAGAGTTGACGCGCTCTGCAAAGATACTCCGCCGGGTGTAATAACATTATTATTTGCTGCAATAACACCGAACGACACCCAGAATTCTATGCAGTCACGAACGTCAAAGTTTCCCATATTTAGTGCCGCAGCAATCGTATCAACTTCAAAATTCTCACCGCTGTGACGCAGTATCCACAGCAAGACTTTAAGCTGTGCAGAGCCTGCTATCTTTAAATACTTATCTACTACATCGCTTGGAACAGCAAAAATACTACCCCAGCAGCCAAGATTAACAGTATAACTCATAATAAATAACACCCTATCCAAAAATTAATAAAAACATTATACCATAAACAAATGACAAAATAAACTGTTTTTAAAAATTTTAAGCCCCCTTGCATAAAGCAAAGGGACTTAAGGAGAAGGAAAAAACTTAAATAGATTGGAGTTGTTTGAGTGTAATTTCCTCACCTACATGAGATGTTGTATTAAGCTTTATAGAATAACGTAAAATATCCAGTGCATCACGGTTTGTTACTCTCTTGTTAAAATCAACATCTCCTCTTATCGTCTGTGCCTGTGTAAATTTCATCAGTGCAATAGTATTTCTCTGAACAAGCATACTGTCTAACGCTGTGATTTTACCGTCTGCATTCACGTCGCCGATAAGATATGTGAGCGGAACAAAATTGATTTTATGTGCGTCTGCGTGTTTTTCTGCTTCTGTTCCTGTATATCCGTAAATCGTTAAGTCATCTGCATGACCGTCAAAAGCATCTTCTGCTATACTATCAACATTTTTCGGAATAATTATTCCTTTCAATCCGTCTTTACCCTTAAAAGCACCGTCATCTATTCCGGTAACAGGGTGTCCGTCGATTTCTTCCGGTATCTCAAGGGTTTCGGCAGCTCCTATATATCCTGTTATTATAGCATTTCCGTCTGCGTCAACACGATATGTAAAGCCTTCACGTACAGGTGTATCAGGACTGTCCGGAGTATCGGGAGTATCGGGTGTGTCGATTTTGTCGGGAATATCTGCCGTGTTTTTGCTATCATCTGTCGGTACAAACGGAATACTGTTCTCATCGGCATATTTCTCTGCCTGCGAACCGTGCTTGCCGTGTATTTTCAAACCGTCATTGTGTCCGTCAAATGCGTCGTCTGCAATCTTATCTACTCCCTCAGGAATAGTTATATCCTTTATACCGTCATTATCCTTGAAAGCACCGTCACCTATTCCCTTAACAGACTTGTCGTCTATCTTCTCCGGAATTACAACATTTTCATCCGAACCCGTATAACCTGTAATTATAATACTTCCGTCTGTATCCTCTTTATACTCAAAATTTTTTGTGTTGTCGGTATCGCTGGTGTTTACGTCCTTACCGTCTTTTTTATCGGTATCGGTGTTGTTTACGTCCTTACCGTCTTTTTTATCGGTATCGGTGTCTGTGTCATTATGCGAATACGGATTTACAGGCTTTCCTATTTCATTGTTGTCTGTATCGGTATTTTCTTTATTATTGTCACTGTCGGAATTCTCTGTATCATTCTGAGTATCGTGCCCGGTATCTGTATCTGTATTCTTTCCGTTAAGATAATTCTGCAAAAGTTCAGCATCATTCTTAGTTATCTCACCGTCACGGTCTATATCCGCCGCAGGCTGTCTTTCCTCCGGAATTTCTTCAATACCATTGATATGTCTTAGAATATCGTTTACATCGTCGGTATCAATATCACCGTCACCGTCAACATCTCCCAATATGAGAATTCTCACCGGCTGTGCGATCGGTGCGTCAACAGGCTTTCCGTGAATATAGTCATTGAGTAACTGTGCATCGACTTTTGTGATCTCTCCGTCCCCGTCAATATCTGCTGTCGGGAGTTTATCCTCCGGTATTTCCTCAATACCGTTGATATGCTTCAGAATATCATTTACGTCATCATCATCTATTTTATTATCACCGTTTACGTCACCCAAAATCAATACTTTAGGTCTATCGGGATCATAATCTCCTCCGATAGGTGAATCGGTATCCGTTGTATCACCATTCAGGAATTTGTCAAGGCGATCTCTGTCTTTTTCAGTAACTTCCCCGTCTGAGTCGATATCTGCCGCAGGAATACGATCTTCGGGCAGAGGTGTTTTTCCGCTTATATGATCATCTATTGCATCTAAATCTCTTTCGTCTATAACACCGTCGCCGTTAGCATCGCCTATAATATACTGTGTTTCTCTTGGAACGTATATCGGAAGTTCAACCGGATATGCTGTCGGATAATTATATGCAAACTCATCTATTATTAGCAGATCGGTAGCATCAACTTTACCGTCACCGTTTACATCTGCCCTGTCAAGTATCTCCTGAGGTATCGCATCGGTATCGCCGCCTAAATACTTCTCAAGTACATCACAATCCGCCGTGCTTACTATACCGTCATTGTTTACATCTCCGTGTACGGGAAGCGACTTGAACCAGTGTAAAACATCGCTTGTTTTATCTTTACCGTTGAGATAGTTTTTAAGCAGTTCTCTGTCACTTTCGGTCACGTTCTGATCTGAGTCTATATCTGCCGCAATATACTGATCTCCTGTTATTTCAAGTTTGCCTGCAAGAAACTTTTCGATAACATCAAGGTCATATCGTGTTATTACACCGTCACCGTCGGCATCGCCAATATAATATACTGTCTTTGGTCGCAGAAATGTGCTTGGTTTTGAAACATTAGAATAGTATTCTTCAGAACCTATAATGTGATGTAGGATTGTGTAGTAATCCGCTCTTGTAAGTTTTCCGTCACCGTTTACATCTGCAAGGGCAAACTCCTCTGCACTCAATGTGATAAGAGATGATCTGTATCTGAGTATTGCAGACGCATCATGCACTGTTATTTCGCCGTCGCCGTTAATATCGCCCCAATATGTTACTTCATCATACTTTACAAGCTTTGTTCTTATTGCCATGTTGACGTCTTCCGAATTCAGCAATCCACTGTCACTGTCAGCTTTAATCCGTTCGTTTATCATTGTATAATCGGCTTCTGTTACCGCACCGTCTTCGTTGACATCAGCTGCAATTAACCTGTCGTTTTCTATTCCCTTACCGTTTACCCAATAATTCTTTATTAGGAGTATATCGTCATCATCAACCTTATAATCTCCGTTGACATCTCCCATTACTATTACTCTGTATGTATCTCTGACGATTTTTCCTATTCGTGGATACATTCCCGCATTCTGAATACAGCTAACGTCCTCAAGCGTTACATATCCGTCCTCGTTGACATCAGATGCAATCAAACGCTCGTTATTGAGATACACCTCTCCCTTTAAGTATCGCTGTACAAGTACCGCATCTGCATTGTTTACGACAAAATCACCGTTTATATCTCCCATAAACAGCACTTCATCAACAGGTGAACCTATTGAATACCCTTCATTTACACCCTCTGATGCCTTTGTAATAAGATTAATGTCGTCATCACTTAACACGCCGTCTCTGTTAACATCTGCAACAAGCATCGTTTCAAACGATCCTACTTCACCGATCTTTATCAGCGAACGTACCTTCTTTGCGTCCGCTGCTGTAACAACGCCGCTGCGATCAACATCTCCAAGAATGTATTCTGTGGTAGCGTCTGCTGCTTTTGCACATACCGGAGAAGCATACATTGATACAAGCATAGACATTACTATCATGGTGGATAAGACTTTTTTCATTTT
>ONAH01000001.1 GCA_900315715.1 uncultured Eubacteriales bacterium | reverse complement strand
AGGAAAGATGTGTATGTTTGCAAGAGATATAGGTATAGACCTCGGTACTGCCAACACTCTTGTTTATATAAAGGGCAAGGGCGTTGTTATGCGTGAGCCGTCTGTGGTTGCTGTCGATGTAAGAAATGACGAAGTGCTTGCCGTAGGGCAGCAGGCTAAAGAAATGCTCGGCAGAACTCCGGGCTCTATCGTTGCAGTCCGTCCGCTTAAAGACGGTGTTATCGCCGACTTCGACATTACCGCTACAATGCTCGAAAAGTTTATCAAGCAAACCGCCCGTTCCGGACTGTTCAGCCACCCAAAAATTGTTATCGCACTTCCCTCCGGTGTTACTGAGGTTGAACGCCGTGCGGTTGAGGACGCAGCAGAACAAGCCGGCGGCAGAAATATTGAGCTTATGGAAGAACCTATGGCCGCCGCGCTGGGTGCAGGTCTGCCTGTGTTTGAGCCGATCGGCTCAATGGTCGTTGATATCGGCGGCGGTACGGCTGAGGTTGCCGTGATAAGCTACGGAGATATTGTACATTCATGCTCCGTCAGAGTTGCCGGCGATAAGTTCGATGAGGCTATTATTGCATATATTAAGAAAAACCATAATCTTGTTATCGGTGAGCGTACAGCGGAGGATATTAAAATTCTGATCGGCTCCGCATACCCGTATGAGAATGAGCAGAGTATGAAGATCAGAGGCAGAAACCTTGCCGACGGTATGCCGCTTGACATAGACGTTACTCCAAGTGAAATTCGCGACGCACTTGCGGACTCTTTTGCTGTAATTATTGACGCTATCAAACAAACTCTTGAACAAACACCTCCTGAGCTGTGTGCGGATCTTCTTGACAACGGTATTACGCTTACGGGAGGCGGTGCCCTGATAAGAGGACTGGATAAGCTAATCTCTCAAGAAGCAAATGTACCTGTGTATGTTGCGGAAAACCCGCTTGACTGTGTAGCCTCCGGTACGGGAAAACGTCTGGAAATGCCGGATGACGCTGACTACTTCGGAGATTATGAATAAATCTGTGAGGTAAATTATGAAAGAACATACTAACGCTAAACGTATTATCTCCACAACATTTATTGTATTGCTTGTTGTGGCGGCGGTGTCGGCGGCTATGGGAAGAAATGTTTTTACGGATTTCTATGCAAGAATTTCCGCTCCGTTTCAGCAGGCTACTACCGCAATAGCTAACGACGCCGCAAACGGTTCAAATAAAACCCGTGATGAGCTTATCATTGAAAATCAAGAACTGAAAAAAGAAATTAATGAGCTTGCCGCTCAAGTCATAGACTACGACGACATCAAAAAAGAAAATGACGTTCTTAAAAAATACTACGGCATAAAGGACGATAATCCCTCCTACAAAATAGCAATTGCTAATGTTATTCGCCGTGATCCGAATGATGATTTCTACGGCTTTACGATAGATAAGGGCAGCCGTGACGATGTTAAGATAAATGATCCCGTCATCACCGACAACGGCCTTATCGGCTGGATCAGCGAAGTTAACGTTACCACAAGCAAGGTCACTACGCTCTTGTCACCTGAGGCTAAAGTCGGCGCTATGGACAAGAAAAGCGGCGACAGCGGTATCGCAACAGGCAGCGTCCAGCTCAGTGAGGACGGCTTGATTATGCTGTCGGTTATCTCAGCGGATAACACTATTAAACAAAACGATATTATCATTACAACGGGAGTAGGAGGAGTATATCCTCCCGATATTATTATTGGCAGAGTTACTAAGCTTGACTACAATACTTATGACACCACTCCTTATGCTGTTATTAAACCGTATGAGGATATTAAAAGCGTTTCGGACGTTGTGGTGATTACTTCGTTTGAGGGACAGGGCGTTATTGAGGCAGTATCCGATACCGACAGCGGTAAGTAGCGGTTTGAAGTTAGCTGAAAACATTACTTTAACTATAACTACAAAGCTGTTTCTAACGCCTTGCCTATGATATGTGATGTGTCATGAATTTTAGGTGACGTGTGGAAAGCGGAGTTTATTTTATTACGGAAAAGAGGTGCAGCCCTTGCAGAGAAAGTATTACAGATATATGCTTTATGTTTTAGAGATATTTCTTTTATTCATTATAGAGGGTACCGTTCACCTCTTGCCGCAAATATACCTTGCAAAGCCGCTGTTGCTTATCTCGGCGGCTGTATCTGTTGCGGCGTTTGAAATGCCGTATTTTTCGTTTTTTTTCGGTGTGGCGTGCGGGCTGATTATCGACGCCGGTACAGGCGGAGTTATGGGGTTTACTTCGATGATACTCGGAAGTATTTGCTACTGTGTCGCAAGCTGGAACAATAAGTATATTAAAAATAACATATACTTTACTCTGCTGTACAGCGCTGTGGCGTGTATAGCGGTTATTTCGTTGAAGTTCTTTATCTTTTACTATATTCCACGCTATGAAGGCAGAATGGATTTCTTTCTGTCGCATTACCTTACAAGAATGCTTTACAGTTGGGCGGTAACGCCTTTGGTTTATGCAATTACGCTGGGTGTGTCCAAGACGTTTACTAAAGAAAAGAAAAAAATCAAGGTTCGCCGCAAAAAGCGTGTGCCGCACTCAAAACGCTCCCAAGCAAGCCGCAGACGTGCAAAGCTTGGTTGATATGGAAAGGACTGTATTATGAAAAAGGTTGAACATTCCGCACCAAACAGCGGTGTGCGTGCCGCAATGTGCATACTGATGACAATACTGATTTTTGCCGCATTTGCAGTGAGGCTTTTTTCATGGCAGATTATGGACAGCAGCGACTACCGTGAGGAGGCTCTCTCTTCCGCAACTTATACTGTCACCACTGAGGCAAGCCGTGGTGAGATTCTTGACAGAAACGGCAAGGAACTTGTCGTAAATGACGCTGGTTACATGATACTTTTCAACAAGCTTTACATCAATGAGGATAACTTGAATGAGATAATAAACAAACTTGTTAAGCTGATGAACCTCCGCCATGAGGAGTGGAACGATAAACTCCCTGTGTATATCGACAGCAGCGGTACATATCAGTTTAAAGACGGCTACGACGATACGATAGATTTTATCAAGAGCAAAAGTATGCTCAATATGAATAAGTATGCCGACGCTGAGGATTGTATGGCGGAGTTTGTCAACCACTTCGACATCGACGCAAACGCCTACACAAAACAGGAACTTCGTGACATTATCAGCGTGCGGTATAATATGGAGTTTTGCGGGTACAGCAACAGCAATCCGTATAAATTTGCAACAGACATCAGCCGTGATATGGTGGCTATCGTGCTGGAGAATTCGCAGGGATTTCCCGGGGTTGAGTGCGGCAGTACGTTTGTGCGTTTCTACAAGGACGGTACGCTTGCGCCGCATATTCTGGGTACGGTGGGTTCTATCTCTCAGCAGGAGTATAATGACCTCAAGGACAGCGGCTACAAGCTTGATGACAAAATCGGTAAAAGCGGTATAGAGTATTCTTTGGAGGAGTATCTCAGGGGTACGAAAGGAGAAAAGCGCATTACTAAAACATCTGACGGCGCAATTGTAGAGGAGATAGAAGCGGTACAGGCTATACCGGGAAATACCGTTACGCTGACAATAGACGCCGACTTACAAAAGGTAACTAACAACGCTTTGCAAAAGTATGTTACTCAGGCGGGCAAAACTCACTCCGACTGTATAGCGGGCGCGGCGGTAATGATAGATATAAACAATTTTTCCGTGCTTGCTTGTTCAACCTTTCCTTCGTTCGACATGGAAAAGTATGTCACTGACGACAGCTATTATGAAAAGCTTATAAGCGACGATAAACTGCCCATGTTTGACAGGGCGTTGACCGGTAACTTTATAGTTGGTTCGACGTTCAAGCCGTGTGTAGCGGCGGCAGGACTTGAGGAGGGACTTATTACGGGCGACTCCACAATATTCTGTAAGCAGCATTATGATTATTACAAGACGGATATTATTAATTGTCTTGGATATCACGAAGCGATAAACGTTAAAGGTGCGCTTGCAAAATCCTGCAACTACTTTTTTGCGGATTTGGGCAGACAATTAGGAATTGACGCAATCGACATATATGCGGAGAAATTCGGTTTGGGCGTACATACGGGAATTGAACTGTATGAGTCAACGGGAATACTTGCCGGGCGTGACTCTAACGTGTGGTACGAAGGAAACACCTGTCAGGCGGCTATCGGTCAGTCGGATAATGCCTTTACGCCTATTCAGCTTTGCACATACTGTTCGACCATTGCAAACGACGGTGTAAGGCTTAAAACCCACTTTGTAAGCAAAATTACAGACTACAAGGGCGAAGAAGTCCTGCTTGAAAACACTGTCCCCGAAGTTGTGGAAACTGTCGGAGTATCCACGGCAAACATGAAGATAGTTCAGGAGGGTATGAGGAACGTTGTAACAAACGGTACGGCAAGCGAAATTTTCGGGAAGTATCCCGTAGCGATTGCGGCTAAGACGGGTACAGCGGAGAACATCGGAACGGATAACGTTACATTCATAGCGTACGCACCGTACGAAAAACCCGAAGTTGCCGTTGCGGTAGTTGTAGAACACGGTGCAGACGGTAAGTATTCGATGAGTATAGCGAAGGAGATGTTTGACGCATACTTCAAGTCAACGGGCAGAATAAAGGAACAGCCGAAGAAAAATACGTCAAGTTCATCAAGTTCGGCAAGTTCGTCAAGTTCGGCAAGTTCATCAAGTTCGGCAAGTTCGTCAAGTTCGGCAAGTTCGGCAAGTTCGTCAAGTTCGTCAAGCACTTCGAATTCGTCCAACTCTAACAGAAATAACTAAAAATAAACTCCCCTTTCCAACTGTCGTATGGTTGGGT
>ONAH01000040.1 GCA_900315715.1 uncultured Eubacteriales bacterium | reverse complement strand
TATTACCGCCAATACTGAAAGCACCGGAAATGCAACTATACCAAGAAACTTACTCGGTACACAATACTGTCTTATCTCTTTCATATCTACACCTTAACCGTAATGTAATACATCAATCATCATTTGACACAGTATCGTCAACACAGCTTCTTGTCATTTCCATGTGCTGATCTAATATGATATTTGGATTTTTTAGACTAATAAAATTACAAAACTGATTCCACTCAGATGTATTCATATTTTTGTTTGGAATTTTACAGAGAACATAATGTTTATTACCTGCAACAAACTTTAATTCAAATTTTTTTGTTGGGGTTCTCCCTGATTCATATTCGGTTGTGTGAACATGTATAAAAAAACGGGTTATCTCTTGAAACATTACTATCATACCAGTATTTTTTCCAAACAAAAACATTTTGCCAACTGTAAGATCACCACCAAATAGTTGTACTCCGTTACTGAAATCCGACTTTAATAGATCTAATACTCCCTGATCTCTAAAATACTTTACTCTCTTATCATATATCTTTGCACTTTTTCCGTAAGAAAGATGATAAAATAATATATCCGATAACATGAACACAAATGCAAAAACTAAACGTATGCATAAATCCGAAATACCATTCTTGTCATATGTTGCATTTGTAAAAATCCATATTATTCCAGCAAATATCAAAACACCATAGAAAATCGCAAGCCCCTATATCATACCTGGCAAACAGTATTTTTTTATCTTTTCCATTTCAATTTCTCCTTTCTTTTATGGTACCATAATTCCAAAAATATGTCAATCAATCACAAAATATCTGTCTATCCTCTCCTTCTCCATGTTTTCTCCTATTACTATAATTATCTTCTGACCGTTGTTTATTGGTTTCAGTTCAATATTATTCCTAACTGCATTTATCTGCCTAAATGCGTCATTTTCTTTAACAAATCCCTTTATTCTGAATACTCCCTGCTCATTCTTGAAGATTTCTCTGCAAATTCTACAAATTGTGTTACTGTCAAACGGTTTATTCATATAATAAAAAGAACTATACCTGTTATCTTCGTTCAATGTCTTGACAAAATTTTCTGTAACACAACCGCTTTCAGCTATTTTCTCAAAATCATCATCAGAAAGTGTATCCCACGGTTTCACAATGATTTCATCTGTTATCTGTCTTTTACAGCCAATATTCCTCATTGCACTATTTATCTGAGAAATTGTGTATGTAATATCCTTATTCTCAGCATTTGCAATCTTGCTTAATATTACTACTCCTGCATTAGCACATTGAGAAGCTAACAAATATTCCGACTGTTTCGATAATCTACTTGAGAGATCTGCGTCTACTATGGAAATAACACTGCCACGCTCATACCAATTGTCAAGAGGTTCTTCAAAAAGCACATCAAAAAATTCGTCTACATCAAATATTCCGGAAGGCTCAATTATTACCCTGTCAAGTCCAAGCATACCAAGGGCAATCAACTTTGTTTTAAACCTTCTTCTATGGCAGTCTGCGTCACAAGCACCTGCAACAGACTCAATAATACAATTATCTCCCTCAAGCTCCTGCAGCAACATTGTATCGACATTTACAGCGCCGTAATCGTTTTCTAGTATACCTATTTTGTTTCCACGATGAATAAGATAATCTGCATACTTTTTTATAAACGTTGTTTTTCCCGAACCTAAAAATCCTGTAATAAGGTCAACTTTTACCATAATCTTTTCTCCTGCCAATAGTAATACATAATATTATTATATCATTATTCTGATACATTTTCAATAAGACAAAAAGACACCCGAATGATATCGAATGTCTTTTTTTACTATAACATATATTGTTCTACAATCTTTGCAACTCCGTCATCATCGTTGCTTTCTGCAATAACATCTGCTATCTTCTTTACGTCCTTCTCACCGTTTTTCATACATACTCCAAGACCTGCATATCCTATCATTGTCATATCGTTGTAGCTATCACCACAAGCTATAAGGTTTTCCCTTGTATAACCTATTTCAGGCAAAAATCGTGATAGACTTGCACCCTTGTTTACTCCAAATGGCATTATTTCCAGAAAGAAAGGACAGCTCTTAAATACGTCAAAATATCCCTTAAACTTATCAACAAGTATTCTTTCGTATTCGTTTATTACCTTCGGATCACCTACAAGTAGCATTTTATTTATCTCAAAATCAACGTAGCTTAAAATATCATCAACTTTCTTGTACTCCATATTGACTATTTTTGCTTCAATATAGGTATATTCGTTTTCAGTCTTATCCATTATTATCTTTTCATCATCATAAGTTATTACAGTAAGTCCAGATCCTTTTATACTGTCAAGAACACTTGCTATATACTTTCGTGGAAAATTAACTGAGTAGATAACCTCATTTGTTGATGCATTGATAATCTTACCGCCGTTAAAAGCCATTATGTAACCTTCATACTCATCAAGCTTCAGCGTTTCTGCAATACTTCTCATTCCGCAGTTATGTCTGCCTGAAGCAAGTATAACTTTTTTGCCACGCTTTTGTGCTTCAATAAGTGTATTTATCGTTCGTGGAGTTAACTCCCTATGACTATCGGTAAGTGTACCGTCAATATCAAGCGCTATTATTTCGTAACCCATATTCAAAACCTTCTAATTTTATTATTTCAGAACACTTGCCAGAAATTGCTTTGCTTTATCTGTTTTTGGTGCAGTGAATATTTCATCGGGAGTACCAATTTCAAGAATTTTTCCGTCTGCCATGAATATTACTCTGTCGGCAACCTCTCTTGCAAATCCCATTTCGTGTGTTACTACCGCCATTGTCATTCCTGCACATGCAAGCGACTTCATTACCTCAAGCACTTCTCCTACCATTTCGGGATCAAGTGCTGATGTAGGCTCATCAAACAGCATTACATCAGGCTGCATACATAATGCACGTACTATCGCTATTCGCTGTTTCTGACCGCCGCTTAACTGCGCCGGAAATGAATTTGCTCTGTCAGCAAGGCCCACTTTCCCAAGAAGTTCAATGGCACGCTTTTCTGCTTCTTCCTTTGAAAGCCCTAAAAGCTTTATCGGTGCTACTGTAATATTTCTCATTATTGTCATATGCGGAAACAAGTTGAAGTGCTGGAACACCATACCCATTTTCTGACGGTGTTTATTGATATCAACAGATTTATCCAGCATATTCACGCCTTCAAAAATAATCTCTCCTCCTGTCGGAAGTTCAAGCAGATTTAACGAACGCAAAAATGTTGACTTTCCGGATCCTGACGGTCCGATTATTACTACAACCTCACCCTTGTATATCTTTGTATTTATACCGTCCAGCGCATGAATGTCGCCGTAGTGTTTTTCAAGATTATTAACCTCTATAAGACATTCCTTATCCTTAACTTCTGCAATAGAATCGTTTTTAGTGGTCACTGTTTCTCAACTTCCTTTCCAGTATAGATACAAGTCTTGTAAGTATCATTACTATTACAAGATATATTAGTGCAACTGCTATTAACGGCAGGAATGCATCAAAGGTTCTTCCTCTGATTATATCTCCGCCCTTTGTTAGATCCTGAAGTGCAACATAACCTGCTACTGAAGTTTCTTTCAAAAGTACGATAAATTCGTTACAGAGTGCCGGAAGAATATTTTTGAAAGCCTGAGGAAGTATTATTATATACATTGTCTGTGCATAGTTAAATCCCAGCGAACGTCCTGCCTCAAACTGTCCGTTGTCTATTGACATTATTCCTGCTCTGACAATCTCTGCTACATATGCACCTGAGTTTATTCCAAATGCACATATCGCTACTACTATCTCATTAATTCCTAATGGTGCAAGAATTACAAAGTATGTTATCAAAAGCTGTACTACAACAGGTGTTCCTCTGATTACCGTAAGATATATGCGACATATCACATTGAGAACACGTAGTTTACCTGTTTTATCATGTGTTGATCTAATTGCCGCAACCAGAAATCCAAGCAGAATTCCCAGTACCAACGCACCAAGTGTTATTTTCATCGTTACCCCTAAACCGTTCCAGAGATATTTCCAGCGGTTATCGGTAATGAAATCATTTATAAAACGGTCTTTGAATTTTGAAAACCACTCATCAAAACCGCTCATCATTGCAAAATTCATCTGTTTTTCTCCTTCTGCCAAAACGGGACTACATTTTTGTAGCCCCGTCATTTTGTATTATTATTCAATATGCAGAATAGACTGCATTAGTTTTCGGGAATGTATTTTGCTACGATTGAATCAAGTGTTCCGTCTGCCTTAAGCTCTGCAAGTGCTGCGTTGATCTTATCTTTAAGATCTGTGTTATCCTTACGGATAGCTATTGCATACTCCTCATCTGCATAAGATGTATCAAGAACCTTCAATCCGTCGTTAGCTTCAACATAATTCTTTGCCGGCTCGTTATCAATTACAACTGCATCGATGATACCTGCTGAAAGTGCTGCTACTGCATCGTTACCTTTGCTGTATCTCTTTACACTTTCCTCACCAAAATCTCCTGTTACATAGATATCGCCTGTTGTGTTCTCCTGAACACCAATTTTCTTACCCTCAAGATCATCTGCTGTTTTGATCTCGCTGCCTTCCTTTACGATGATTACTTGTACTGCAGTAGCATATGTATCAGAAAAATCTACTGTTACAAGACGATCCTCTGTAACTGTCATTCCTGCCATTCCCATATCTACTGTTCCTGTCTGTACTGCACCGATTATTGATCCAAACTCCATGTCCTTGATCTCAAGTGTCATTCCAAGCTTCTGTGCAATAAGCTCTGCTACTTCTGCGTCAATTCCTACTATCTTCTCGTTCTCGTAGTACTCATATGGCGGGAAAGAAGCATTTGTTGCCATTACAAGTGTACCTGATGTTGTCGTCTTGTTGTCTGCATTATCGTTTGTTGCTGCTGTTGTCTGTGAAGTTGAATTTACAACTGATTCTGTCGCAGAATCAACATCATTCTTCTTGTCACAGCCCACTATTGCAAAACACATTACTGCTGCTAAAACTACGGCAAGAATTCTTTTCATTTTTGTCATAATTCTTATCCTCCTAAATAACTCATCAATTCTATGAGTATATATAATTTTACTCAAATATAGTATCATATAAGATTTTTTTCGTCAATAAAATTTTCAATAATGTTACTTTTATTATTGAATTTATATTGATATTTTGTCTTTTTATAGCATTTCTTTGCAGGTTTCTTTAAATTTTTCTATAATATAATCTATCTGCTCATCTGTTAGCAGTGTAAACAAAGGTAACGATACCTCATTTTTATACATCTCGTAAGCATTAGGGTATTCCGAAATATCAAATCCAAGTTTTTTATAGGCAGTATGAAGCGGCAATGGCTTGTAATGTACATTTGTTGCAACTCCTTTTGCAAGCATTCTGTCCATAAACTCATTTCGGAAGTCTTCTCCCTTGTCAGAAAATCGTACCATATACAAATGCATACTTGATCCTATTGTATCGAAATGATTGAGTATCTCAACTCCTTCTATCTCCGAAAAAGCCTTGTTATAGCGATCTACAATATATCTGCGTTTTGAGAGTATCTCATCTGCCCTGTCTATCTGTACTAATCCGATTGAAGCAAGAATGTCTGTCATGTTGTGCTTATATCCTGTATAAACTATATCATACTCCCAGAATGGTTTTTCTCCATCAGGTTTAAAACCTCTGTCCTGTCCGTGACAGGCAAGAAGGGCCAGTGTTTTTTTTATATCCTTGCCGTCAAATCCTTTGATAGGCTTCCATGCAAGTGCTCCGCCCTCTGCAGTAGTAAAATTCTTTACTGCATGGAATGAAAAACTCGTAAAATCTGCAAGTTCTCCTGAACGTTTTCCGTCTTTTCTTTCTGCCAAGAACGAATGTGCACCGTCTGCAATAACAGCAATCCTGCCTATTGCTTTCTGAATATCGTTTGACGGAGTAAAAATATCCTTCTTACTTTCTGCAATCTCAAGCAGCTTGTCATAATCGCAAAGCACTCCGCCAAGGTCAACTGCTACTATCGCTTTTGTTTTTGGAGTTATAGCTTTTAGTACTTCTTCATATGAAATATGGAACGTACCCTTCTCTACATCTACTATTACGGGTACAGCACCTACATGTTCAATAACGCTTGCTGATGCAGTATATGTATATGCAGGTACTATAACTTCATCTCCTGAGCCTATTCCAAGAAGTCTTAACGACATCTCATGGCACGCTGTTGCACTGTTCATACATGCTGCATACGGAACGTGACAACACTGTGCTACTTTCTGCGATAGCTGCTCTGTTTTCGGGCCGGTCGTTATCCACGATGATTTGAGTGTTTCTACTACTGCGTCTATCTCTGCCTGACCTATATCAGGCGGTGAAAAAGGTATTTTCATTCTTGCAATACTCCTTTATTTTGAATTAAGCATTTCTTCTGCGTGCTTGAGTGACAACTCTGAAGGCGAATCGCCGTCAATTATTCTTGACAGCTCATACTTTCTCTCTTCAAAATCAAGTTGTCTGATCTTTGTATATGTTCTTCCCTCTGATACACTCTTGCTTATAAACAGATGTGTATCCGCAAGGGCTGCTATTTGCGCTTGATGTGTTATACACAATACTTGATGTGTTTGTGACAGTTGACGAAGTTTTTTGCCTACCTTTGACGCTGCCGATCCACTGATACCTGTATCTATTTCGTCAAATATCAAAGTAGCTATTTCGTCCTTCTCTGCTATTATTGTTTTTACGGCAAGCATAATTCTTGACAGCTCACCGCCCGAAGCTATCTTTGTCAAAGGCTTAGGCTCTTCACCTGGATTTGCAGAAATCAAAAGCTCTACTCTATCACAGCCGTTTTCACTGTATTCACACTTTGTTACCTGCGGAACCATTACTACATTCGGCATATCAAGATAACGCATCTCCTCCATTACTGACTTTGAGAACTGCTCTGCTGTAACGGTACGTTTCTCAGTAAGCCTTTTCGCTGCCTCAACCAATTCCTGCTTTGCTGTCTGAAACTGCTCCATGAGCTTTTCTTTGTTCATATCAAACTCCAGAAGAGTATCAAGCTCTTGTCTTGCTTTCTCACAGTATTCCAGGATTTCCTTTATTGTATTGCCGTATTTTCTGCTTAAAGACTTTATCAGCTCGTATCTTTCCTCTATCTCTGCAAGCTCATCGGGATCCATATCTATCTCGTCAAGAAAATCACTTATCTCATATTGACAATCTTTAAGTTCCTCATACGCTGACTGTATTCTGTTTGTTACTTCTCCAAGAGGTGTGTATGTCTGAGATATATCACTCAGTGTATCATTAACTGTATCTAAAATCGACACAACTCCCTCTTCCTCATCTCCTGCAAGTAGTGCGTGAACAAACATTAAACCTGTGCGGATTTTCTCACTATTTATCAATAGTGATCTCTGTTCCTCCAACTCCTCAAACTCTCCGTCGTGAAGGTCTGCTTGGTCTATTTCCGAAATCTGATATTTAAGAAGGTCAATTTTTCTTGCCCGATCTTGAATATTATCATTGAGCGCAATTATCTTTCTTCTTATCTGCGTGTACGCAATGAATTTGACTTTATAGTCTTTTATCAGTTCCTCATAATCACCTATTGCGTCAATATATCGTATATGGCTGTCTGCCGTCATAAAGTCATAACCCTCGTTTTGTCCGTAAATGTTGACAAGACATCCGCTTACCTTTTTAAAAACAGACAGCGGTGCAGGACGTCCGTTTATCTTGCAGGAGTTTTTTCCTGATAGTGATATCTGTCTTTGCAGAATAAACATATCGTCCTCTGCCTCATATCCGCACTCTTCAAACGCAGTCTTAGCTGTTTGCGATACATTTGTAAAGGTTGCACTTATGAATGATGACTGTGAGCCTGAGCGTATTAATTCCTTCGACATTCTCTGTCCCATAATTGCATTTATGGAGTCAATTATTATTGATTTGCCTGCACCGGTTTCACCCGTTAGCACGTTAAAAGAGTTGTCAAAATCTATACTTGCTTTTTCGATTACAGCAACATTCTCTATGTATATATTTGAAAGCATTTTATCACCTTGCTATTTTTTGTCATATATTGAACTCAATTTCAGCGCAGATACGGTATGTACTGCCGCATCTGTTGTTTCAGTCACAAGAAATATCGTATCCTCTCCTGCTATTGAACCCACTATTCCTATTAACTGTGAGGCATCTATTGAGGCGCATACAGCTTGAGCCATTCCCGGTATTGTTTTAATTACAACAATGTTTTGTGCATTTGCAACGGATATAACCGATGTTGAAAAAAGCGAATCCAGACTGGAACCTATATCCGACTTCTGAGCAGATGACAGCGCATATATATGTTTGCCGTCATCAGAAAGCGTCTTGATTAATTTTAACTCCTTAATATCTCTTGAAACCGTTGCCTGTGTTACATTATCTCCCATTAAACGAAGTTCCTTTAGAAGTTCTTCCTGAGTTGATATCGGTTTTCTCTGTATGAGGTCTATTATTCTTGCGTGTCTGCCTCTTTTCAAACTCAGTGCCTCCTCTCATTGAGTTTATCGCTTAATATTCTGTAAAAATTCTTATTTGTAAGCTTTATAAACCGTACTGTCTGAAGCGATCGTTTTATCGTTACTTGATCTCCTATTTCCAGCTTATATGATCGTATCCCGTCTATTGTCGCATATAATTCTCTGATATATCCTTCGTGATGACATATACTTACCTGTGAATCGTCTGAAAAAAGAACCGACCGTGAAAAAAGTGAGTGCGGACATATCGGAGTTAGCAGTATGCATTTCATGTGCGGTTCAATTACCGGACCGCCTGCAGAAAGTGAATATGCTGTTGAACCTGTCGGAGTGGCAATTATTATTCCGTCCGCTCTATAACTGTTTATGAACTCTCCGTTCAACAATACATCAAGCTCAACCATTGTTGAGAGTGATCCTCTTGTAACGGTTACATCGTTGAGTGCATACAATGTTTCGTGATTGCCAGCTCTTTCAAGATCTACCTCAAAAAGCATTCTTTCATCAATAGTGTAATTTTCATTAAGCAGATTTGGCAGAAGGTCAAGCTGTGCAGGTTCAAGATTTGCTACAAATCCTACCCTGCCGCAGTTCACTCCAAGTATTGGCTTATCATACTCAGCTGCGTGTTTTGCAATATGGATAATCGTACCGTCCCCGCCTATCGCTATTACTATATCAGAGTTTGCAACCGTTTCCGAATGATTGCTGTAAAATGAAACATTCTTTGCATTTATTTCGCTTGAAAAATCAGCAGGCATAGAAAAGCAGGTATCATATTCAGATAATATCTTTATGATACGCTGTGCATTTTCTATTGCCATCTCTTTATCCGAATTTGGCATTACCGCTATTCTCATTGAATTTCACCACTGTTTTTATCCAGTTTTTCATGCGATATACTTACGACTGTATCAGCGTCTGTTTGTAACATTGACACAGGTTCATCGCTCTTCTTAATGTACATTAAATACTCTATGTTTCCTGCCGGTCCCTTTACAGGAGAATAGTCCAATCCAAGTACCGTAAAGCCGTTTTCAAGACAAAACTCTATTATATTTCCAATAACCTCACAATGTACCTTTGGATCACGAACTACTCCGTTTTTACCTACATTCTCACGTCCCGCCTCAAATTGCGGTTTGATTAAACATACAGCTGTACAATCATTCTTTAAAAACTTCCTTGCATTTGGAAGTATCAGCTTGAGTGAAATAAAAGAAACATCTACACTGAAAAAATCTATCGGATCTGTTATCTGTTCTTCTGTTACATATCGAAAATTTGTATCCTCTAAATTTACTACCCGTTCATCTTGTCTGAGTTTCCACGCAAGCTGTCCATACCCTACATCTATCGAATATACTTTTTTTGCACCGTTCTGAAGCATACAATCAGTAAATCCACCCGTCGATGCTCCTATATCCATCGTTACTGCGTCTGTAAGGTCAATATCAAATACTTCTATCGCTTTCTCAAGCTTTAATCCACCACGGCTTACGTATTTCAACGTGCTGCCTCTGACCTCTATCTTACAATCTTCCGGATACGATGTGCCGGGTTTGTCGGATTTCTGATTATCAACATATACTATTCCTGACATTATTATAGCCTTGGCTTTTTCTCTGCTTTCGGCATAACCTTGCTCAAAAAGCAGTATATCAAGTCTCTTTTTCTTTGCCAAAAAATCACCTTAGTTCCATGTTAATTTATTTACTATACCTGCGCAATCAAGGCACAATTCTGACAGCGCCTCATCTACCGTTGACTGCGGTACAAATTTATCTTTTATTGCCGTTAGTTCATAACTGCCTGTGTAGCCCTCATCGTCAAGCATACAGCGGAATTTATCTCCTACTCCGCCATTTTCCATTCCTTCTTCAAAGAAATACACACGCTTAAATTCACTGCATATTTTTACTGCTTCTTTGCTTATCGGATGTATCCTGTTTAGCTTTAGAATTGTAATTTTCTTTCCCTTTTCTTCAAGTATTTCCTTTGCATTACTAGCATTTGCAAATATCCTTCCGTACGTTACTATTACTGCATCTTTTCCTGTTCCATAAACAGAATATACTTCTCCTGTTTTATAATCGTTCGGACGATACGGCTGTCCTCCTCTGGGGTAGCGTATTGCTACTATGCCGCTATGTTTATATATCGCTTTGTTCATAGCGTCCCCAAGTTCGTCAAAATAACACGGTGAGTATATCGTTACATTCGGAATACTGCTAAGCATTGCTACGTCAAATACACCCTGATGTGTTTCTCCGTCCTCTCCTACTATTCCTGCACGGTCTATTGCAAGAACCATATGGATTTCCTGGGCTGCTGCATCATGTATTATCTGATCGTATGCACGCTGCAAAAACGATGAATATACAGCAAATACAGGTATCATGTTCTCTGTTGCAAGGCCCGCGGCAAATGTTACTGCGTGTTCTTCTGCTATTCCAACATCAAAAAAACGCTCTTTGTAATCGTGCGAAAACTTTGCAAGTCCTGTACCAAGCTTCATTGCTGCAGTTATGGCACAAATACGCTTATCCTTTTTTGCAATATCACAGAGAATTTCTCCGAAACGTGCCGAAAAGCCTTTCTTAGAACTTATCGGCTCTCCGCTTTCTATATCAAAACTTGATATCCCATGATATGATCTGGGATCCTCTTCTGCAAAATGATAACCCTTGCCCTTTGTCGTAACGACATGGATTATTACCGCCTGATTTACGTTTTTTGAGGCGTTTAATGCGTCTATCAGCTTTCCTATATCATGCCCGTCAACCGGGCCGTAATACACAAATCCAAGATCCTCAAATATCGTATTTCTATATACCGATATTCTAAGCTTTGACTTTGAATGAAGCAATAGCTTTCTCAATGGATTGCCTATTACAGGTGTATGGATCAGTATTTTTTCTACTATCTTCTTGATTTTTATATATCCGGGACGTATTCTTATATGAGTCAGATACTTCGCAATTGATCCTACATTTCGTGATATCGACATCTTGTTGTCGTTTAATATTACAGTAAAGTTTTTGTTGGATCTTCCTGCATTATTCAATCCCTCATATGCAAGTCCGCCTGTCAGTGCTCCGTCACCTATCACAGCAATGGTTCTGCCCTTTTCTCCTTTAATAGCCCTGGCTCTGGCTATTCCGTATGCAGCAGAAATAGACGTACTGCTGTGCCCTACGTTAAATGCGTCATACGGGCTCTCACTCCTCTTTGGAAATCCCGATAATCCGCCTTTTTTTCTTATTGTATCAAGCCTGTCTTTTCTTCCTGTAAGTATCTTGTGAGTATATGACTGATGACCTACGTCCCATACTATTTTATCATTCGGTGTATTATAAACATAGTGCATCGCTACCGTTAGCTCTACCGTACCTAAGTTCGGAGAAAGATGTCCTCCGTTTTTCGATACGGTCTTTATCAGTTTATCTCTTATTTCCTCACATAGAATATTCAGCTCTTCTATACTGAGCTTCTTTAAATCAGACGGCGAATTTATTTTATCTAAATATTCGTATTCAGAACTATTCAAATCATGTCATTCCTTTTTAGTAAATACGGGCAGCCAGTTCTGCTGCAAGTGTACGCAAAAATTCTGTATCGTTTTCAAAAGCGTCCAGTTTTCTTATAGCCGCATTTGTCAGTTCTTCGACTTTTTTTCTTGATTGTTCAATTCCAAGTATAGTTACATAATTGACTTTGCCGTTTTCCTTGTCACTTCCGACAGGCTTTCCTAATGTATTCGTATCAGACACAATATCCAATATATCATCTACTATCTGGAAAGCAAGACCTATGTTTTCGGCAAAACCTTCCGCCGCAGATATTTTCCTCTCATCTGCACCTGCAAGTACGCAGCCCATCACACATGGGGCTTTTATCAGACGTCCTGTCTTTTTTGAATACATATCCTTTATTATCTCAAGCGAAGGGGATTTTCCTTCCGTAGTAAGGTCTATCGTCTGACCTCCTACCATGCCGTTTGCACCCGCTGCACGGGCAAGTATTCCTGCAGCTTTTGCTCCGTTTATTCCTGTTTTCGATAAGGCTTCTTCACTCAGCATACTCTCAAAAGCAAGCGTTTGGAGAGCATCTCCTGCAAGCAAAGCAATATCTTCACCAAAAACTATATGATTAGACGGTCTGCCCCTTCTTAAATCGTCATCGTCCATACATGGCAGATCGTCATGTATAAGCGAATAAGAATGTATCATCTCAACTGCACACGCATACGGAAGGGCGTTGTACACGTTTCCGGAACACGCCTCACAAAACGCAAGCAGTAATGTCGGACGTATCCTCTTTCCGGGTGCAAGCAAACTATACTTCATAGCCTGTGTAACAACCTTCTCATAACAATCCTCATTCGGGAGCAGCGTCGGCAAAAACTCTTCTATAATAGAGATATACTTGTTGTCCATAATTTATTCCTCCGTGGACGCAAGAGATACCTGGGAAAACTTAAGCTCTGCACTTCTAAGCTTCTCATAGCAAAACGCTGTGAGCTTTGAAGCTTCTTCGTAAAGATTTATTGCCATATCAAGGCTAATATCAGAATTACTCAGCTTTACAGATATCTCTTCAAGGCGTTTTTTTGCCTCTTCATATGTGGTATATTCATTCATAGTTTTATTCTCCGTTATTATTTATATTTTCAACACAACATTCTATCATTCCGTCAGACACCTTTATCGTTAGCTTATCTCCAGATAAAACTTGCGTTACTGACGATATTGTATTGCTGTTTTTCTGAACTACGCTGTAACCCCTGTGCAATAATCGCATTGGGCTGAGTGCCTCTATCTTTTCTGACATGAAATTCAAATCGGTTTTTTCGCTGTTTATTCTATTGCTTATAATTGTATGAATTCTTTCGGACAGCGTTTCTATCGCATTTTTTTCTTTTTCAAAACGTCCCGCAGAACTCAGTAGTTTTATTTTGTCCGAAATAATATCCAATCCTTGATATTCTTTTTTTATCTTATCATCAACGCAGCCTGATATTATCCTGTAATCAAGCATAAGACTGTTTATCAGTTCGATGCGATCCGGTACGGCAATTTCTGCTGCAGCAGAAGGTGTCGGAGCACGTCTGTCTGCAACAAAATCACACAATGTATAGTCTGTTTCATGACCGACCGCAGAAATAACCGGTATCTTTGATGCATATATCTGCCTGATTAGCTGTTCATCGTTAAAGCAGTACAAATCCTCAAGCGATCCTCCGCCTCTGCCAATTATTATTACATCAACATCTTCCATAGAATTAAACAGCTTTAGTGCGGCAATAAGCTGGGGCGGTGCTGTTTCTCCCTGAACCGCAACAGGACAAAGCACTATCTCAGCAAGCGGATATCGTCTTGATACTACATTTTTTATGTCCTGAATTACAGCACCGGTTGCTGATGTTATTACTCCTATCTTTTTAGGTGCTATCGGCAGCGAACGTTTATGGCTGACGTCAAACAAACCTTCTTTCTCCAGCTTTTCTTTTAGCTGTTCATATGCAAGAGATAATGCACCTATTCCGTCAGGCTGCATACTCATACCTTGTATTTGGTACTGCCCTGCCGGTGTATAGACAGTCACATTACCCGACAAAATAACCTTCAACCCATTTTCAGGCTCAAACCTCAAACGCTCTGCAAATCCTCTAAACATTACAACATTTACTACACTGTCTTTATCTTTCAGAGAAAAATACAAATGACCTGAATAGTTGCGTTTAAAGTTTGATATTTCACCCTTTACAAATATACCCTTTAGCTTTAAATCACTGTCAAGCTGTGACTTAATATAATTGTTTAACTGTGATACCGTTAAAACAAAATTATTTGCCATTTACTTTTTTCCTCCATAGACATCGTATGCAAGTAATGCCGTTCCGCAGGCATTATCTGATGACAACTGTGCTGAGGCAAATACGCAGTCAAGTTTTCCGGATAATTCCCCACGAATTATCGAATTTGACATTACTCCGCCTGCAAACAGAACAGGCATTTCGCCGTACTTTTCCAAGATTGATTTACACATCTTTTCAAGTGTTTTTTCTATAAACATCAGACAAGTCAGGGCTATTTCTGAAGTATCAGTTTTCTGTCTGAGCATATTCTCGCATATATTCTGCAAGCCTGACAAACAACAGTCCATACCCTTTATACAAGGCCTAACCGTAACCCTTTTTTCGCACTTCAATGCAAGTTTCTCAAGTTCTTTTCCACATGGGAAAGACAGCCCCATTTCTACTCCTATCCGGTCTATCGCCTGACCTGCGTGGAGATCAAGCGTTTTTCCGACAATATCGCTAACTCTTAGTACACCATTATCGGGTGAAACTATCACTGCCTCGGTAGTTCCACCTGAAACATGAAATGCAAGGAACTTATCATTATAAAGATTTTTACTGTCAGCAGAATAAACAGCCGCAGCTATATGCCCCATCTGATGTGAAAATTCATACACCGGTACAGACAGTATCGTTCCCAGTACATGTGCAACATTCATTCCGACCGTAAAACACGGCATATATGAGTTTTCTCTGTCTCTGGGACGTGAGGAAACACCTATCGCTTTAATTATCGGTGTAAAATCAAGCTCTCTGTAAAGCTCATCCATTATTTCATACAGCTGCTGAGTATGATGAAACACCGCATCGCTTTGACGCAGTCCGCACTTCCCTTTTTCGACAGGCAAAAGTCTGCGGTTCTGATACAATTTGTCGTCATCATAATTGTAAAGAGCAACAGAGGTTGTATAGTTGCTTGTATCAATTCCAAGCGTACATTCTGCATTTCTCATAATATCACTCTTCGGTCTTTCTTACAACAGATCCTAAAACTCCGTTTACAAAACGTGCATCTTGTGGCGTTGAGTACTTCTTAGACAACTCAACTGCTTCATTTATTACTATCTTCTCAGATGTTGTGCCGTATTTTAACTCTGTTATCGCAAAACGCAGTACACTTAGTGTTACTCTTGACAAACGTTCTATCGTCCAGCCTTTAATATGAGATTTTATTTCATCATCTATCTCATCTTTATGATCTGAGTATGACTCTAATATATCTATAATAAATTCATCTGTTTCAGGGATTATCTCTTCTTCATCCGCTAAGTCTTTATCATCAGAGTACAGTTTATCAAGAAGCTTTACCTGGTATGCTTTCTCAAGTATTTGTTCTACTGTTTCATCAGAAAAAGTCATCTCAAATAATACTGCAAAACATATCTCTCGTTTTTCTCTAAGTTTGCGTATTTGCTCCTCACGTTTTCCCTTTTTAGCATTATCTTTACTCATATTATCATTCCTCTGCTTATTGATTTTATATTATCATCAGCCGTATAAAAGGTTATAAATTGCCAATATACACTAATTATATCACACTACAAAAAATAAAACAATAGTTCATTTACAGCTAAAATATTACAACTTTGATTAATCTAAAAAAAAAATACCCTTCGGATAAACCGAAGGGTATTTGGTGGGAACAACAGGGCTCGAACCTGTGACCCTCTGCTTGTAAGGCAGATGCTCTCCCAGCTGAGCTATGCTCCCGTTTGTCGTATCTCTTGACGACAATATGTATTATACTACAACTAAAATCGTTTGTCAATAGTTTTTTAAAAATTTATTCTTTTTTATTTTTGTAATAATTATCCCCTATATCACGTCCTAAATCACAACTGTATTTCCAGCAAATTACATCTCCGTCATCTAATACATAATCAGAACATGATACCTGAGGAAAATCACCATTTACGCTGTACATCCAACCTGACAAATCTCCAAAGTCATGCTCATACAGATTATTTATTCCTTTAACATAGACAGCACTCAAACCGTCCCCTCCGCTGTAATCATACTGAATCTTGTTTTTCTTCAAAGAATTCGTCAGTACGTTAAATACTGTATCTCCCCTATGTATAATACACTGTGTTTCGGGAATTATTATTCCATTTTCGGGTAGTGTGGAATTTTGTTTCTCTGTTTTTTCTAAAAGAGCCGGATTATTCGCTAATACCAAACAATCCACTGACATTGTTACCGTAAAACTGTCAGATAATATTTCGTCCCCCTTTTCAGAATAATACTGTTCGGGAGTCTGGATATCAAGAGTACATATCAGTATAGTCAGCAGAATAACTGCTGCAGCAATAGCTATTATATTCTTCTTCATCTTTTGTTCCTTTTTAAGTAGGTATGATTAAATATTATCACACATACTGCTAACACTCCAACACAACAAACTGACGTTATCTGTAATACACTCATTTTGCCGTTTGCATTATTCTCTACATGACTATCTTCAAGTATACTGAACGTACTGTTTGCTTCGTCAATATACTCTTCGGATACAGGTATTCTTTGAACTGTAATGTCAATCAAATGTCGGTCTTTATAGTTAGAAGCTGTCATATCATCGGCAATATAGTCTGCTGTGTTCTCTATATCATTGGTCTTTAGAGTATCGTCAAGTTTGCAGAAATTTCTAACGTACATTCTCTCTGTCAAGGGTATCTGAGAATACTTTTCCAATAGCCTTTTCGCCTGTGGTATATCTGATGTATCAAGCATTTCTATTGCATTTTCAAGAGCATTAATATTATCAAATAGATTGTTATCTTGCTCCTCTCTCATATCAAATAGATTTCTGTATCCGTTTTTGCTCCTTAAATATGATATTACAGCATACATACCTTGTGTTGAAGCATATCCGTCAGCTTTTCCAAGACCTTCAAACGAATGTGCAAATCCACCGCTTTCAAGCTTATAGCTCATTAAGCCGTCCATAAGTGTATTTCCGTTTTTTATAAACCGTTCATCTTTCTCTATATCTATTCCCAGCGTACATAAGGCAACTATTGTCTGAGCAGTAGTTTCACAGCTTGGCTTACCCCAGTTTATCATAGCACCGTTTTCGTCTTGTGCTGATGATAAGTAGCATAAACCTTTTTCGACAGCCTCTCTTACTGTTGTTTTTTTCTCAACCCCGTTTGTATCTGTGTATAAAAATTCTTCTCTGCTGTTCATATACGGGAAAAGTGAAGTTATCATCATTGCGGTAAGATCGGTTTCAGGCGTCGTCTTATTCATCATATACACTGCACCCGAATCCAACTGCCTGCTTAGTATTTCCGATATTAAAGCTCTTCTTGTAAGATCAGCGGTGTTTGGGATTTCGTAAAATTCAGTGTCCAAAACAAGAAGAGCAAATATCAGATGATTTACTATCTTTTCCGACAAATTATTACAGCTAAAGCCCTCAAATACAGCCTTGTTTAATACTTCGTTACCTGATATATCCTCACCACAAGCTGTCAATACAAGTGCAAGTCGTTCATAGTCAATAGTGTTAATATAATCATTATTCGTAATATATGCATTTATCCCGTTTAAATAATCTTTAAAGCGCTCATCTCTGCCTAATCTTCCTGCACAAAAAGCATACCAGTCATATACATTTACTCCGATATTCTCCAACAGTTTATCATCAATGATTACAGCTTCATTGTCGTCACTTTTATAGCATATTACAGAATCTATTATCTCAACATAATTATATGTTTCCTCTGCATAAACAGGCATACTCAAAAAAACACTTACTAATACAATAAGTGATAGTATTCTTCTCACAAAATCACCGCCATACTCTAATTCTCATAAATTTTATCATACAATCCTTCTTATTGCAATATCACAGAGAAAATAAGGCTGTCACCTTTTTTGTATGTGACAGCTCTACTTCTTTATTCAGAATTATTTATTTTCAGTTAATCACCTTATACATCATTGGTGCTTCGTCCTTTTTTGCATATTCATTTATGCTTAACACTTCTGCTCTAAATGGCTTTGCTCCAAGCTGAACCTCTATTATATCTCCCACCTTAACTGTGTAGGACGCACGTTCTATTTTATCGTTGACAAGAACTCTACCTGCATCACATGCTTCATTTGCAACTGTTCTGCGTTTTATTATTCTTGACACCTTTAAATACTTATCTAAACGCATTGTTTCACCTCAAAAAAATTAGGGTGACAGTCTGAAATACCAGTCTGCACCCTTATGATTATTCTTTACTATCCACAATATCCTTGAATGCTTTTCCTGCCTTAAAGGACGGAACCTTTGCTTCGGGTATAGTTATTGACTGATGTGTCCTTGGATCTACTCCTGTTCTCTCCTTGCGAATCTTCTGCTCAAATGTACCAAAACCAACAAGCTGTACCTTTTCTCCTGCTGCTACTGCATCGACTATCGTATCAAATACCATTGTTACGATCTTTTCTGCATCTTTCTTTGTTAGTTCGTTTTTCTCTGCAACAACAGAGATCAAATCGCTTTTATTCATAAATAATCCTCCGTCTTACTGAAAAACAGTATTGTTGTGTATTATAAGCTAACATTATCTTATGATAATGCTTTTATCTTATTCCATAATGCTTCAAGCTCTGCAAGCGTCATTTCGCTTAATTCTTTTCCGTCCTCATTAGCCATCTTCTCCATAGCAGTAAATCGGGCAAGAAATTTATCACATGCATCATATAATGCCTTTTCACTATCTACTTCTGCAAACCTTGCAACATTCACCACTGAGAAAAGTAAATCGCCTATCTCCTCAGCTTTTGCCTTTTCGTCGGAACTTTTTATGGCTTCCTTTACCTCAGACAACTCCTCATATACCTTTTCGATAGCGTCGTCAACGTTTTCGAAATCAAATCCTGCTTTTCGTGCTTTCTTCTGCATCTTTGTTGCACGCATTAGCGATGGCAACGACCTTGCTATACTATCCATACTTTCTGACAATGTGCTCTGAGATTTTGTCTGCATTTTTATTTTATCCCAGTTATCAAGCACCTTTTCTGTTGTATCTGCGTTTACATCTCCAAATACGTGAGGGTGTCTGATAATTAGTTTCTGACATACATCATTTGCAACATCATTTATATCAAATACAGACTTCTCTCTCTCTATCTGTGCATGAAAAACCACCTGCAAAAGAACATCTCCAAGTTCTTCTCTGAGAAGCTCCGTATCTTCATTATCTATGGCTTCTATTACCTCATATGTTTCTTCTATAAAATCCTGCCTGATTGTTTTATGTGTCTGAACCTTATCCCAAGGACAACCGTCGGGCTGCCTCAGACACCTTACTATCTCAACCAGATCGTCAAAATCATATCTATCCTTAAATTTAAAATCCATTTTTCTCTCCAGTTAACAAATCATAACTATTCACATTAAACAATACATATTTTACCTTATAAGACGATATTTTTCAAGAACTGTAACAATTTTGTTACCTTTAGGCATCATCAAAAGATCATCTTTGGTAATTGCTCTAAGAATCAACAGGAAAAGAACATATATTACACACGCAACTATCACACAAGCTACTATTATTATAAGTGCATTTGTTCTGTTCGGGTTCATCATACCTGACAACATCTTGTAAAGAAATCCCGATGCCATAATACATATTATTGCCGAAACGGCAGGTTTTATCACAACAACTCTAAAATCCGGCACTATTTTCGTTTCCTTAACAAGTACATACACTGATACTATCATTACAAAAGTATAGCATAACAGTGTACCTATACTACCTCCCTGTACGTTTATCTGAGGTATTCCAACAAATATATAATTTGACACTACCTTAATAACCATTCCTATTGCGTACAGTTTGAGTGGCATATCTATTCTGCCAATAGCTTGAAGCATACTACACATTGGAGTTGCCGCAGCAAATACGATTACTGCTATACCCATTAATCTAAGTATTTCAACAGAAACATCTACATCCGGTTTATATCCGTATATCAGGTGCATTATTGGGTTTGCTAACACTGTAAGACCAAGACCTGCGGGAATTGTAAACACAAATGTTACTCTCATTACTGTTTCTATGCTTTGTCTTAAATACTCTTTATTGCCCTTCATAAATGCATTTGTTACATTTGGAAGTGCAGTTGTACCAAATGCCTGTGTTACCGTAACTACCAGATTCATTATTGTAAGTGCATAATTATAACAGCCCCAAAGGTAAGTATGTACTTTTTCACGTTGCAATATATCATCCGGTATCAATCCGGGATACTGCATTAGCAAAAGTTCCGGAGTTCTCTCCATCATCGTTATAAGACGTCTTTGTATCAGTGCAGCGTCAACCGTTCCTGCTATACTCATTATTAAAGCTCCAAGACCTATCGGTATTGCTGTACGCAGTAATATACGAAATGTTTCCTTTTTTGTTTTTGGACGGGGAGAATTCTTGAGCATCTCCGCTGTTATTCCGTCGCCCTCTCTTTTAAACCTTAACCATATATATAAAAAACTGAAAAATGATCCAAGCGTTATTCCCGAAATAGCCGCTGCTACCGACCACTTTATGAGGGTGTAGTTATCATTTATTCCAAACAACTGTGAACCGTATTTCATTACAAACGCTGCGAAGGAATAACCTACTATAAGCTTTACAAAAGCCTCTACTATCTCTGACACTGAGGTTGGAACCATGTTCCTCATACCCTCGTAATATCCTCTGTATGCCGATACAAGACAACCAAAGAATATTGCCGGGGCAAGCACCAATATTGCTACGAAAGAGCCTGGTGCATCTATCAATCTTACATAGAAAAAGCTGAAAAGCACCATCAGCAGTAATGCTATTGTACCTGCTATTACAAAAAACGGTATCGCAACATCTTTGATACGCCGCACGTCCTTATATCTTCCGGATGACATACTCTCAGATACCATTCTCGAAACCGCTATCGGAAATCCTGCCGTTGCTAGTGTAAACAACGGAATATAAAGCTCGTAAGCATTTCCAAGCAGTCCTGCTCCAACTGCACCGTACAAATTTGATAAGCTAACCTTATACAACATTCCGATTATTTTTACTATCAACAGACAGAAAGTCATAATCGTAGCACCAAGCATAAAGCTTTGTTTGTTTGCCGCTTTGCTCTTCACCTTAATTTTTTTCAAAGGATCTCCTCTTTTCAACTTTTTATTCTCATTTACTCAAAAAGTAATACGCCGCAATTCATGCTGGCGTATTACCTATTCAACCCATTAATAAAAAATTATGCGTTTTCGTTCTCTGATTCAGGAGCTGCTTCCTCAGATGACGTTACCTCGTCAGGCTGTGTTACGGGGTACTTTGCTGTATAAATATTAGCAAAGTCCAATGTGTTTCCGCATCTCTTGCAGAAAAGGCTGTCAGAAGAATTCGTACAGTTACACTTCGGGCAGATGATCTTGCCGCTTGATGTTACAAGTGACTCCTGAAGACTCTTTAACTCATTTATAAGTGTTGTTATCTCTGTTACATACTGCTCTACTACTGTCTGATCTGTTGTACCTGCTACCGTCGTATCATATACATATCTTCCAAGTGTTTCAAACTGAGCCGATATCTTATTTCTAAGTTCTGCCGAAGATATTCTTACCTTTGATCTGTCAACTATCTCCGATGTTTTCTTGTTTACCTCGTCAACAGCAGCTGCAACATTTACAATTACGTCATCAAATAAACTCATTTTTTATTCCTCCCTATTCTACTAATTTTGTATTTTTGTATTTTTCAAAAATACGATAGTATTATATCACTTTCCAAGTATAAAATATAGTATAATTTTTTTAATTTTTGTAAATCATCAGTTTGCATAATTTTACCAATTCTCTACTATTTAAAATAGTCACTAATATCAGTACCTATATTTACCATTTCCTAAGAATTCTCTGAGCAAAGAATCCTCGGGAACTAAACTCTCGTCTATACTGCAAAACCTCTCCGCTTGTGCTATCAAAAACTGTGCATAGTCATATTCAGGATTGTTTTTTTCAACCTTACTCATGTATGGTATTGTTTTCGCTGCTATTACACACGGCTCATAGATATGAAGTGAATTTATTGTTATATCTCCTGCGTACTTATATGGGGTAATATACTTTTTCTCACCTAACAGTACATTCTCCCACATTCCCATTGTATGCTCTGCATTACTGCCTCTGAACTTGCAGTCACGTACAATTCGCCTCATCAGTCTTAGTTCTGCCGCAGTTAGCATATACCCTGTATCAGGTGTTTTTCTTATACCCTGCTTTACGCTAATGTATATCTTTTTTAATCCTGACTTTGAACGTATATGCTCTGTAAAAATCGGGTTTAGTGCGTGTATTCCCTCAATAATTGCTATTGAATCATTATGCAGATTTATTCTTGTAGTTGTCTCAAGAGGTGTACTTGATGCAAAATCAAACTGCGCTATATCTGCCCAGCCATATTCCAGCAAATTTGATATGCACTGCTCTATTTGTGGGATATTCAACGCATGAACAGTTTCAAAGTCAGGCTTACCGTCTTCTGTTTTCGGTACACTTCTTTCTCCAAGATAAAAGTTATCCATTGATACTATCTCTGAACCACAACCTATTTTTTCAAATTCTTCATTCAGCATTTTTGCGGTAGTGGTTTTTCCTGAGGCTGAAGGGCCTGCAAGCAAAATAACTCGACACTTCTCTTTATCATCAACAATACTTCTTGCAATTTCTTTAATATCGCTTCTGTACGCATTTTCTGACATTTCTACAAACCCTTGAGGATCTTGCTTTGCATAGTCATTAATCTCCCTCAAGGTCAGAGCATACCGTCTGTAAGAATTAGTTATATTCATCATAGAAAGTTCCTATCCTCTTTTTCCGTTCGGATATTTCATTAAATCTATCTATATATTCGTATGGATATTTGAAGTTAAATATTCGCTCCAGACAATCCTTTTTATTATTCTTTAGCTTGCTTACCGCTCCTGCTCCGCAGGCAAGTATCGTATGTGTTTCGTCCATAATATATACGTTATATATTCCCTCTTTGCCTCTCTTTGACCAGCCTGTATTCTCAAGATTGCCTACCATTCTGCTCTGTCTGTATAAATAGTAAGGTGAATACCCACAGGCATGAAGTTTCTCTGTGGCATAAGTGAGCATTTCACAAGCAACTCGTGCTTCTTTTTTATCAAGGTTTTTTCCGTCCATGGTAAGCGTTGACGCACGCTTCATTGACAGTGTATGTACTGTGATACTCTCCGGCTCAAGTTCTGTTATCCTGTCAAGCGTTGACTTAAAACTCTCTACTGTATCTCCCGGCAAACCTACTATCAAATCTGTGTTTATATGACTAAATCCAAAAGACCTTGCAAGCTTAAATGCGTCTATTGCCTCCTGTGCGGTGTGACGTCTGCCTATTGTTTTCAATACACTGTCGTTAAGTGTCTGAGGGTTTATACTTATTCTATCTACGCCACAGTTTGAAATTGCTTCAAGCTTCTCCGAAGTAATAGTATCCGGCCGACCTGCTTCAACTGTAAACTCACGGCATGTTGACAAATCAAACTTATCCCTTACTGTACATAACACCTTCTTCATCTGGCTTGCAGACAACGTTGTAGGCGTTCCTCCTCCCATATAAACCGACTCTAGCTTTAAACCTATATTCTTTGCATATATGGCAGTTTCCTCAAGTTCACTGCACAGTAAATCAACATACGGTTCTATCAGATGCGACGTTCTTTCCACAGAGGCTGACACAAAAGAACAGTAACTGCACCTGCTTGGACAAAACGGTATGGAAATATATAAACTAAACGACTTGTCTGAGGAGAGTTCAAGTATTCTTCTCTCATTTTTTTCGGTTTCTGTCGTCAGTGCAATTTTCTCATCACTTACCTTAAACTCATCTTTGAATTTATCGACAGCATAATCAAAACCGCCCTCCTGCATTAGCCGCCTGAAAAGCTTTACCGGTCTGACACCTGTAAGCAATCCCCATGGCTGTTCAATACCCGTGAATCTAACAAGTATTTCATACAGCATTATAGCCATTTGAAGTTCAGCATCAGCATACACGGCTTTATTAAATGATTTCGAAAAATTATCAGTATATTTATCAATAAATATATCAATATTTATCGTACATTCTTCATCATTATCAACGTATTCTGTATATATATAAGGCGAAGACAGTTTTTCGGGAACATCAAACACAATTTCTATCTTTGCATTAGGAAAAAACAGTCTCACCAGGTTTTCTATCTCATAATGGAACTTATGGTTTTTAATATATACTGTCATAATCTTCTCCGGTTATATAATAATTACTCTCTCTTTCGCGCTGTAATGTTGTTGATCTGTCATGACCGGGATAAACTTTGTAGTCACCCTCTAATGCAGCCAATTTTTTCAAAGATTTCTTTAGTTGCTCATAGCTGCCACCCGGAAAATCCGTTCTTCCTGCTGATCCTTTAAACAGAGTATCTCCTGTATAAAGGCTATCGCCGCACAAAAAACACACAGATCCCTTTGTATGACCGGGAGTTGTAATTACAGTTATTTCGCTCTCACCAAGCTTTATCCTATCGTTATCATCCAATGGAATGTCGCATCTTATCGGATCAAGAGTTGTCATAGAAAACGGAAACGCAAGGTTTTTCATAGAGTCACTCAGCAGAGGAATATCCTCTCTGCCAACAGCTACCTTTGCTTTTCCGTTCGTATATTTTATTATTTGATTCACACCCTCTATATGGTCGAAATGGGCATGAGTTAACAATATGTATTTTATTTTATCGTAGCTTAATTCTTCAAGAAGATAGTTTAATCTTGCGGTAAAACTGCCCGGATCTATTACTGCGCTTTCTCCTGTTGCTTTATCTGTGATAATATAGCAATTTGCGGCAAGCTCTCCTAGCATTATTATTTTTGTATCTATCAATCTCAGCACCTCCAAGCTTATGCAAGTGTATTGCTGTCAATAACAAGTGTAACAGGTCCATCGTTTAACAACTCAACCTTCATATCTGCACCAAACACACCCATCTGTACTTCGGACACTCCTGATTTCAACAGTCTGTCACAGAAATACTCATATAACGGTTCTGCTTTTTCAGGGCGAGCAGCCGAGATAAAACTCGGCCGCCTACCATGACTACAATCACCATACAATGTGAAGTTCGATATTACAAGCACTTTCCCGTCTATATCTGAGAGTGAAAGGTTCATCTTGTCGTTTTCATCTGTAAAAATCCTCAGTGAAGATATTTTCGCTGCAAGCTTTTCTGCATCTTTTTCAGTATCGGTTTCATGTACTCCAAGAAGTACAAGCATACCGTTTTGAACTGCGCCTTTTATTTCACCTTCAACCTTTACGCTTGCTGATGAAACCCTTTGTATTACTGCTCTCACCCGAAACCTCACCCCTTTGTACGCTCAACAGATATAACGCCTCTTACTGCCATCAGTCTTGAAATAATATCTCTTAGATGTGATTTATCTCTGACCGTTATATTAAATGTAACTACTGCTATATTTCCGGGAACTATCTTCGAACTCATATTGTGAATGTTTATTCTCATATTTCCAAGCTGTCCTGCAAGATCTGCTACAAGACCTGTTCTGTCATATGAGTGTATCTCAATTACTGTAATAAATGAGCTGTCTATCGCTTCTGACCATCTGGCCTTTATCCATCTGTCGGGAGTCTCACATTCATCTATATTCTCAGGAACATTCCTACAATCACACTTGTGAACTGATATACCATGTCCCTTTGTGATAAATGCTATTATTTCATCTCCCGGAAGTGGTGTACAACACTTTGCAAACTTTATATCAACATCGTCCATTCCGTCTATAATGACTCCGCTCTTTGATTTCTTCGGCTGTGACTTCTGCTCTACGATCGGAACAACATATTCATCTTCTATGCCAAGTGCCTTCTTGCGTTCCTCTTCTACCTTAGCATATTCTTCCTTGATTCTCGGCATTAGTTTCCAGAGAACCGTTCCACCATAGCTGATCGATGCATAAAAATGCTCCATTGACGGAATGTTTTTCTTTCTGAGTATCGGCTCCATCATAGCTTCAAGTTCCTGTTCTGTAAGCTCAAACTCATTCTTCTTACACTCACGCTCAAACTCAGCCTTGCCAAGAGTTATGTTTTCCTCACGCTTTTCACGCTTAAACCACTGTCTGATCTTATTACGTGCGCTGCTTGTTTTTACTATCTTCAACCAGTCACGACTAGGTCCTACTGTTCCCTCTTTGCCCTTGATAATCTCTATTATATCGCCTGTTTTTACTACATAGTCAATAGGTACAATTCTGTAATTCGCTTTTGCTCCTACCATTGTATTTCCTACCTGACTATGTATTGCATATGCAACATCTATTACCGTTGAGCCAAGAGGAAGATTTATTAGCTTCCCTTTTGGAGTATATACAAATACCTCATCTGATGATAAATCTGTCTTTATATCCTTTATTAATCTTGCGGGATCGTGATTGTCTGCCTGGTTTTCAAGCATCTGTCTGATCCACGCAAGCTGTTCGTCCATTGAATTCTTGCCGTTCATACCCAGCTTATACTTCCAATGTGCGGCAATTCCGTATTCGGCGGTCTGGTGCATTTCTTTTGTACGAATCTGTACCTCAAAACGTACTCCGTCTTCACTGATTACGGTTGTATGCAGAGAACGATATAGATTCGGCTTTGGTGTGGAAATATAGTCCTTAAATCTGTTAGGAATAGGCGGATACATTTCGTGTATCATTCCAAGCACTGCATAACAGTCGGTAACCGTATCTACTATTACTCTTACTGCGTAAATGTCATATATCTCCTCAAGGTTTTTTCCCTGAATAATGAGTTTTTTGTAAATACCGTTTATACTCTTGACTCTTCCGCTGACGACAGCGTCGCTTACATACTCGGAAACCTTTTTGGAAATTCTGTCCATTATCTTATCTATAAAAGCTTTTCCGTCAAGATTCTTCAGATGATTTTCTATCTCACTGTATCCAATCGGGTCAAGATACTGGAGTGAGAGATCCTCCATTTCGTCCTTAATTGCCTTTATACCAAGTCTGTGGGCAATAGGTGCGAATACCTCCATTGTTTCAAGAGCAATATCACGTCTTTTCTGCTCACGCATACAATCTATCGTACGCATATTATGCAGACGGTCTGCTAGTTTAATTATTATTACACGAATATCATCAGACATTGCCATAAGCATTTTTCTGACATTTTCCGCTTGTCGTTCTTCTCTTGATGTGTATGCTATCTTGCTTATCTTTGTTACACCGTTGACAAGATTTGCAACGTCCTTGCCAAACATCTGCTCCACTTCTTCAAGTGTTACCGGAGTATCCTCCACTACATCGTGCAAGAGTGCGGCAACTACCGAATCAGTATCCATTCCCAAATCTACAATTATACACGCAACCGATGTTGGGTGCAGTATATATGGAACTCCGGAAACTCTTCTCTGATCTCCGTGCATCTTCTCTGCAAGTCTATATGCACGCTCTATTTTCTCACGATCATAGTCGTTAGGACTCTTGTCGAGAAGTTCACACAACTCTTCATAATCCTGATAGTATTTCCTGAATGCAGCCATAGAAAAACACACCTTTCCTTAAAACTTTATCTATATCTTAACCGCTACTTATAAAAGCTTTCTGATAATAGGTGCCGAAAGAATATCTACCTTCGGTGGTCTGTTAACAAGACTTATCTCTAATGCAGTAAAATTATCACTTGCTTCAATAAGTCTTAGCTCTTTAAATGCAGTGATTATTACACACAGCTTTCCATAGCTTATCGACGTATCTGAAACTCTATTATGTAGTGCTTCAGCGGAATATTTGAACCCGTTATTCTTTTTTATATATCTATATACAACAGCACATTCATCTCTGCTTGGCATAAGAATTTTTCTCATTGCTTCATCCGGTTTCTTTCCGCAAATAAGCTCATCAAAATATGTACTGCTTTTCAGATGTGCTTCGTTATCGGACTGACTAAAGCAAATATCTTTTATTATATATGAAATACTCTTCATAGAGTTATACTCATTTATTCCTGCAGTTACTGCTATATTTACTTTATCGCCAACTATATATGATAGTTTTTCTGTCGGCATATTAAAATACAAAGCATCAAAATACTTCTGTTGACTTTCCAATGTGAGTTTTGTATGCTTTCCTTCAGATAAAGGTGTTATCCTTATTAAATTAACATCATACATCCCAAACACCGGAGTAGGGTTCCCGGTTCCATATGGTTCAAGTTGGGATAAGCTTTCTACCATTGGTATTGTAACCTTCGACGGGATAAGCTTACAAGCAAGTTCAATATTCGGATAAAATGTATTTGTAAGCTTATCTGCATACTCATTTATTTTTTCACGGAACTCGTCGATATTTTCAGTAGGCAGCGACATTCCTGCAGCCATCGGATGTCCTCCGTATATTGTTAGCAGCGACTTACAATACTCCACTGCGTCACACATCGGAAATCCCTCTATACTTCTGCCTGAACCTTTAGCTTTTTCGTCATCATATGTTATTATTATTACTGGTTTGCCGTATCTGTCTTTAATTCTTGCCGCTACTATTCCTATTACACCTTGATGCCAGCCCTTTCCCGCTATTACAAGAATCTTGCGATATCTTACGTTATCGTCATTCAGAAGGGTGTTTTCAACCTCTTCAAGAATTTCTTTCTCTATTCTCTGGCGCTCTGTATTATCTTCATGAAGCTCCTTTGAAATCTCATCTGCCTCTGCTTTATCTTCAGTAATAAGCAAACGAACCGACTTCTGTGATAAGTCCATTCTTCCGCCTGCATTTATTCTTGGACAAATCGTAAAAGATATATCTCCAGACTTTATCTCATCCTTCCTCAAGCCTGAAGCCTCTATAAGTGACGATATTCCAAGCCTTGTTTTTGCATTTATACGTTTAAGTCCTTCTTTAACAAGAACTCTGTTTTCACCTGTAAGGCTTACAATATCTCCGACAGTACCTATTGCAGCTAAATCAGCGTATTGATCCAATAAACTTGTAATATCTACATCTTCCCCGTCATAAGCTATCGCAAACTTAAACGCAATACCTACTCCGGAAAAATGCTTGAACGAACTTGTATCATCTTTTCTGTGTGGATCTACAACAGCATAAGCATCAGGTAATACTTTTGGCGGTGCGTGGTGGTCTGTAACAACCACCTTCATTTCGTAAAAATTCGCGCGCTCTACCTGTTCATACGCTGAAACTCCATTATCTACCGTTACAATAAGCTTTATCCCTTGTGAATACAAATAATCAACTGCATTATTATTAAGTCCATACCCTTCGGTTTCTCTTGCCGGAATATAGTAAATTACATCTGCACCCCTGCTTTTTAGAAAAGAGTACATCAATGCAGTTGAGGTTACTCCGTCTGCATCATAGTCACCATACACACATATTTTTTCTCCGTTTTGTATGGAAGTTCTAACCGTTGCCACTGCCTTATCCATATCCGTAATCAAAAATGGATCCTCAAATATTGGTGTATCCGAAAGAAACTGTTCTATGCTTTCATCATCGGGGAATTTCTTCTCCTCTAAAAGCATTGCGGACATCGTACTTAAGTTATACTTTTTTGCAAGTTCAATTACTTTCTCACGATTTGGAGATAAAGCTTTCCATATCTTCATTATGTCCTTCCTTTCTGCATTTACTGATTACTGTAAGAATATATGCATTTTTGAGACACTGTTGATGTAATTGCTTAATAGTAAATCTTTATAATTATATTATTGTATCACCACTTGACAAAAATTGCAACACATAAAACATAATTTTTTTGCATTTTTATCCGTATTTTTACATATTATTTCTATTTTTATAGAAATATGCCGACAGACTATTCTTTCTGTCGGCACTTTCCGTTATTCTATTCTATCCGTATCGTCTGTTCTGCTACTGTTATTCCGGTTAGACGACGTATCCGTATTTGACTGTGACGAAACCGTGGACGCATCGCTTACAGTAACATTTAGCTGATATGAACCATATACCCAGCATGATGGATGATTTAATACAGAAATATTCAGGTTTACGTCAGTATTTCCGATAGTTTCACCTGTAAGATCTATCACCGATAATATATCGGATGAAGTCATGTCTGAAATTTCATTCTTAGGCCCTATCACCCTAACTATAACATTACTGTATGGTGAATATTCTGCAACCAGTCCTTCCGGAACATTTTCAAATTTAAATGAAGTTACAGTAAATGACCTAACTGAAAACTTTGTATAATCAAACTTCACCATAGCTTTTTCAATATTGTTAAGATTTCTTATACCTTCAGGCATAGTCACTTCATAATCCAAAAGTGCCTTTCCATACGATAACTCATTGAAATTCAATGGTCCTATATTAATACTGCTTACAGTATCTATTACATCTGAACTTCCGGCTATCTCTATTTCAGACGGTTCAATAGACACGAACTCATCCATGTTTAGTCCCTCAGGCTTGTTCTCACATATCAGCGTAACAGGTACTTTCTTCTTCACCAACACAGGAATTGTCACATCTACTTCTACCGGATCTGTTGTAAGTGCATCGTCTTCAATAACATCTCCGTTCTCATCTAACAGATCCACATGTAAGCCTTTAAGGACGGTAGTTGAAGTCAGTTCCTTCTCTGCTTTATATGACACCACAGCCTTAGCCACCTTCTGAACACTCTGTTCAGGACCTGATACCGATACCGTCTTTACAGAAAAATCAGGATTTCCCTTGTAGTAATCAGATGGTGCTGACGCTTCGATCATACTTTCCAAGGTAAACTCTTTTATAATATTTCTATCTACCACAACCGTTACTTCAGAAGGATTAAGCGAAACTATATCATAATTATTCTTAATTCCAACCTGTTTTGCAAGCAACGTAACTGTATATGTACCTGATGTTACGATGTTTCCAAGATTAGCTCCATATACTTGAATATCTGATTTTGTCAAAGAACCTACTGTAACATTGTTTCCCTTTACACGTACTGTCGCCGTAAATTCATCTACCGGGACTCCGTCGATTGATACAACATTGAGATTATCGTTTTCTGCGTCTTCTGAAAGATCCATCACCACCGGTATATCCGTAATAGGATAATTTCCTGTTTCACCGCTGTCGGCAGATACTCCTACCCATATTATAAACGCCATAACCAGTGAAAATATCATTAAAAATCTGTTATCATTAAAAAGAGATGACAACGTAGTTTTTCTTTTTTTTAGTTTTATCTTTTTCTTCTTTTCGTCACTCATTCTTTTTCTTCTCCTTTCTCGAAGCAGGGCGGAACGAAAACTTTTCTGACTGTTCCTCCTCATCTGCGATAAGAAGCTTATGTAATTGATTAGTTAGAGTTTCTCTTGTATAATCTCTGGTAAGCTCTCCGTTAAGTGCTATCGATACTGAACCTGTTTCCTCCGAAACAACAACTATTACTGCATCTGACTCCTCACTCATGCCCAATGCTGCACGATGTCTTGTACCAAGATTATCATCTACACCCTCATTATGAGTAAGCGGAAGTATGCAGCCTGCCGCATAGATATTAAAGTCACGCACAATCATTGCACCGTCATGCAACGGAGCTTTGTTATAAAATATATTTCCTATCAGCATAACAGACGGCGAAGCGTTCAGTGTTGTACCTGTATATGCTATATCACCCAGCATAGTAGTTCTTTCAAACACAATAAGTGCACCTGTTTTCTTTTCGTGAAGCTGCATTATTGCATCTACAAAAACAGCTATATTTCTCTTTTGTCTAAGTATATCGGACGCAGTGTCTGATTCTGTAAATACCTTTCGCAGTCTTTTATATGTATAATTACTTCGTCCAAGCTGTTCAAGTACCTTACGTATTTCAGGCTGAAATACTATAAACAGTACCAGTACAGCAAATTCAAAAAATTTACTGAGCATTGCAGTAAGCATCGTCAACTGAAAAACAAACGCTATTCCATAAAGAACTATTAGTACAAGAATACCCTTTACAAGCTGAACTGCACGTGTTTCTTTAACAAGCTTGATAAGGTAATATATTATTAAAGCTATTGCCGTAATATCTACTGCGTCTTTAAAGCGAAATGTTCTGATTACGGCAAGAAAAGTCTCAAAAAACTGATGAACTGCATCCATAAACATGATCCCTTCGATCAAAATATATATACGCAATTATTTAATATAAAAGCCTCTTAAATTATTTTACCACAAAATAAAATATAATCAACAGTTCATTACAAAATAAATACCCAAATTTAGAGAAAATTTTTTGTAAAAAGGGATAATTATAAATACCATACAGCAAATGTCAATTTACTGTATGGCAAACATCATTATAGTATATTTGTTACGGTATTTACTGCCAAGCAGAGTATTACGCCTGCAATCAGCGGTACTAGAATTGACACCAGTGTCCATTTTTTACTATGTGTTTCTTTCCATATGGTGATACAAGTTGTTGAACAAGGAAAATGAAATAACGCAAATATCAACATACATATTGCTGTTGTAATCGTCCAACCGTTAGCGGTTAGTATCTCTTTAAACTGCACAAGATCAGGAATTTCTGTAAGTGTACTCCCAGACATATATATCATCAGAATTATCGGCAATACTATCTCATTTGCAGGAAATCCAAGTATAAACGCACACAGTATTGCACCGTCAAGTCCCAATGCCCTACCTATCGGATCAAGCATTTGAGTTATTTGCAGCAGTATCGTGCTGTCTCCTATTTTTATATTTGCAAGTATCCAGATAAGAAGCCCTGCCGGTGCTGCCGCTGAAATTGCACGAAGCAATACAAATATCGTTCTGTCAAATATTGATCTTATTATCACCTTTCCTATCTGCGGACGTCTGTACGGCGGCAGCTCTAATATAAACGATGACTCCATGCCTTTCAGAACGGTTTTTGACAGTATCTTTGAGCATATCAGCGTCACCACCACACTCAACATTATCAACAACAAAAGTATTAACGACTGCACCAAAGTTTCTGCTGCTCCAAGCGATGCCCCTACAAAATACATAGAGATTATCGCTATCAGCATTGGAAATCGTCCGTTACAAGGTACAAGACTGTTTGTAATAATCGCAATTAACCTTTCTCTTGGTGAGTCTATTATCCTACATCCTGTTACTCCGCAAGCATTACAGCCAAACCCCATAGCTATCGTAAGCGATTGCTTGCCGTGTGCATTTGCTTTTCTGAAAATCGTGTCAAGATTGAACGCTATACGCGGAAGATATCCGGAATCCTCCATTAATGTAAACAAAGGAAAAAATATTGCCATAGGCGGCAACATTACCGAAACTATCCATGTCAAAGCGGTATATACTCCGTCTATCATTGCGGAAATAACTAAATCAGGACAATGGATTATTGACAAACCTATACGAAGCTTCTCTCCTAATAACCGAAATCCTTTATTCAGCAGTTCTGATGGCAAATTTGCCCCTGCTATCGTTATCCAGAATACACATGCAAGCATCATGAGCATAACAGGAATTCCAAATCTCTTCGACAGTAGTATTTTATCTATTTGTCTGTCACGCCTGTCTGTATTATCACTCTTATATGTACAGCAAGCATCAAGTATCTTATCGGATAATTCTGTCAAATCTTTTCGAGACAATTCTGTTTTTTCTGTGTCTTGGGAACTGTTGCTTATTATCTCTATTTCTTTCTTTAAGTTTTCCGTACCCTTTCCGCTTCTTGCTGCCGTTTTTATTACCGGTACCCCAAGCATTTCTGACATTTTCTTATCATCTATATTAATACCCTTTTTTTCGGCTTCATCAATGAGATTTATACATAGTATAACTTTGCTTTTCACATAACTGATTATACTCAGGGCAAACCTGATGTTTCTTTCCATACATGTAGCGTCAAGAACTATTACTAAAGCGTCATATTCTCCTGACTTAATATAATCTGATGTCACCTGTTCTTCTGCCGAATTTGGAGTTAGTGAATATGTTCCCGGTAGATCTTGGATTATATATTTTGAATTATTATAAATATACTCTCCCTGTGAGCTTTCTACTGTTTTTCCGGGCCAGTTGCCTGTATGCTGATGTAATCCTGTAAAATTGTTAAATACCGTACTTTTTCCGACATTTGGGTTTCCTGCAAGTGCTATTGTGAATTCTTTGCTAACTTCTGCCATAAGCTGCCTCCTCAAACAAAAAGGACGCTTCTCCTTTACGGAAAAACGTCCTTTTATTATATTTCAGCAATTATTTTTTTTGCATCATCGGAACGCACTGCAATAACCGCTCCGCTTACACGAAAGGCTATCGGGCTTCCCTTTGAACCGGTATATAGCTTATCTACTAACGCACCATTTGTAAACCCAAGTTCTGCAAGACGCTGTTTCACGCTGAGAGTTTCTTCAATACCGCAAATCATACATCTTGAACCCGTCGGGGCATCAGTCAGAGTTATATGTTTACTCATATTCTTACCTTCATAATTCTTTATCTCAAAGACACTATATGCAGGCAATCACAAAAGAGTTACACTATATTAAACTTTAACTCTCCAACCAAACTCATCATCAAGCTTACCATACTGTATACCTGTCATAGTATCATAGAGCTTCTGACTGAGTGGTCCGATCTCTCCGTTGTTAATGAGCATTACATCATCAACAAATCTAAGCTTTCCAACAGGAGAAATAACTGCAGCTGTACCTGTGCCGAATACCTCTTCAAGCTTTCCGTTCTTCTGTGCGTCAAGAAGTTCGTCAACAGAAATTCTGCGCTCCTCAACCTCAAGACCCCAGTTCTTGCAAAGCTTTATTGTAGAATCTCTTGTAATACCCGGAAGAATACTTCCGTTAAGCATTGGTGTAACTACCTTGCCATCAATCTTAAAGAATATGTTCATAGAACCTACTTCTTCAATATACTTACGCTCTACACCATCAAGCCAAAGTACCTGTGAATAATTATCGTTATGTGCCTTTACCTGTCCGATAAGGCTTGCAGCATAGTTACCGCCTGTCTTTGCAAATCCCATACCGCCTCTTACAGCACGAACATACTCATCTTCTATCCAGATACCTACCGGTGCAAGACCGCTTGAATAGTAAGCACCACTTGGAGAAAGGATAATCATGAAAAGATATGTTTCTGACGGTGCAACACCCAAAAACTCATCTGTTGCTATGATAAACGGACGAATATATAGTGATGTTCCCGGAGCAGTAGGAATCCAATCTCTGTCAATATCAACAACTGCCTTTACTGCCTGAATAAAATCCTCTTCCGGGATTTGTGGAATACAAAGACGCTCGTTTGTTTTATTTGTTCTCTTAGCATTCATATCAGGTCTGAAAAGATATACTTCGTTATCATCACCCTTATATGCCTTGAGACCCTCAAACATCTCTTGACCATAGTGATAAACCATCGCAGCAGGTGAAAGAGAAATATTCTGGAACGGTACTATTCTTGGATCGTGCCAGCCCTGTCCCTCTGTATAGTTCATTATGAACATATGATCTGTGAAGATCTTACCAAATCCAAGCGGTGCGTCTTTTGCAGGCTTTTCTTTTGGAGCAGTAGTTTTGGTGATTTTGATATCTAACATAAAATGCATCTCCTTATGCAATTAGAATATTCAGGGAAACTTTACCCTCATAAAGTAAATTATATAACTACATTCCCCAAATGTCAAGATTCTTCGTTAAAAAGTAATCATTCCGAAAATATATACCGCCGAATTGTTTACGGCGGTACACTCATTATCGCTGAATAAATTTTCTTATAACATCAAAGTGCGAATATTTTTTATTCATATCGTATTTTCCGCTTCTTTCAAATTCCCTTAGCATCTCAGAAAGCATATTTTTGTCTGCTTTTCCCTTATACTTTGAATCAATCACGCAAAGACCAAACGCTGCTAAAAACTGTGCTATCTTGATGTTATCCGTTTGAGAATTCTCTATCTCCTTTACCGAAATACTCTTCGTAGCTGTAAGGTTTTCATCATCAGTAGATTTGTAATGCACCTCTATAAACGCAAACTCATCCGTATGTTCCTTTACATTACTTGTAACATATCGTGAGGAGAACTGTTCCTGTGCCTTTCCTCTTGTAAACTCTATTAGGGCAACTACATTATGTCCTGAGCCTATTCCGTCTGTTGCCTTCTTTGTATCGTGAAATTCCTGCTGAGTCAGTGCTCTGAATTCATATCCTATAAGTCTGTAACTGCTGACATAGACCGGATTTAATTCAACTGATATTTTGACATCCTTTGCAACAGTCACAAGGTTTGAGATAAGCTTATCGCAAAGGTTGTCATAGATATCGTATGGATTTGACACAAAGGTGTAGTTTCCGTTACCGTTGTATGCAAGCGTTTCCATTTTATCATCCTTAAAGTTACCATATCCATAGCCCACAATTGATAGATAAATCCCGCTTTCTCTCTTCTTGTATATAAAATCTTTCAGTTCGCCTTCACTTGTTATTCCAAAGTTAAAATCACCGTCTGTAAATATAAAGACACGGTTATTTGCGTTTTTGTCATATTTATCCTGCAAGAATTTATATGCCTGTTCAAGTCCTTCGCTTCCCCTTGTACAGCCGCCTATTCCTTCTATCGATATTAACGCATCTACACATTTTGCCTTATCGCCGCCGTTTAGTTCGGTTTTTACAACAGTAGTTTTATTACTATATGTAATGATCGACAGAACATCGTTTTCTTTCATTCTGCTTATTATAGCGGCAAGTGACATCTGTACTAATATCCACTGATCTTCCATACTTCCCGATACATCTATCAGAAACACAAGATTTTGCTTAACATCAACATTTACTTCTTTTGCCCTCATTCCAACAAGCATAAGCTCTGCATCAGGATTCCATGCACACTTACTTGTTTCGGCTGAGAGTGAGAATAATTCGTCATTTTCCGGCTTCGGAAAATCATACACATATGAATTGATTATCTCCTCAACTCTCACAAATGACTTATCGGGACAGCTCTTCTGTTCTATCTTGCCTCTGAGATAATCCCACGAAGCTGTGTTCACATTAGCAGAGAAAATCGCCTGCGGATTATCCATTGGACTATGGGTTTCGTTTTCATCATTTACATGAGTTTCCGCTGTACTAAAAGTCTCCGAAACACCCTCAGTCATAGCTTCGGAATCTTCAAACAAATTCATCTTTTTGCTTCGACCTACATTGTTTTTTCTATATACTGTGAAATGACCATCGGTCTCAGCAGAATCTAAAAAAGAAAAATCCGGCATATCAGACGAATCAGCAGAATCAGACAGACCAATCGGAGCAGACATATCACAAGAAACTAGTGATTTAGCCTGCATTTGAGACATCTCTGTATTTATTGCAGAACCACTCATAGGAGGACAATATCTAACAGCATACTGAGAGGGTAGATTTTTAAATAGCTTACTTGGAAACGGCATATCAAAATCATTCTGTAATGAAAAACACCAATCATCATTGTACGGATAGTTTTTCTTTGCAACAATCTTGTTTCCAAAACAACGTTCTGATAACACCTTTACCTGAAGCGGACTGTATCCAAGCTTTTTGTAAAACTCCTTCATTTCTTCAAACTGAACATCTGACATTAAATAACAATTGTTATTATTTCTTCCAATCATTTCTATACCTACATAATAATTATTTATATCAAACAATTCCCCGATTTTCATCAGGGAATGTTAATCGACTTATTTTTTCTTACTTGTTTTTGCCGGAGTTTTTGCAGGAACAGGCTTTTTTTCAGGATCAAGCCATTTGTATGCACAAGCTGCAAGTGCACCGCCTATTAGTGGAGCAACAATAAACAGCCAAACCTGTGCAAATGCTGCTGCACCATTATTGCAACCAAATATCATTGATACAAATGCTGCACCGAAGCTTCTTGCAGGATTTACTGATGTGCCCGTAAGAGGCAAACCAAACAAATGCACAAGTATAAGTGACGCTCCTATTACAAGACCTGCCGGATTACCGAACTTCTCCTTGCTTGTAACGCCGCAAATTGCAAATACAAATACAAATGTTAGTACCACTTCTGCTAAAAAAGCACCAACTACCGTAATATTTGTAGCAGATAAATTTCCATAACCGTTAGTACCCATTCCGTTTTCACTAAGGAAAGGTGTTCCTGCAAGCATTGCATAAAGTATAAACGCACCAAACGTTGCTCCTAAGAACTGACTTACTACATATCCTGCAAATTCTTTCGGAGTAAGCTTGCCGTTAATTAGCATCGCAGTAGAAACAGCAGGGTTTACATGACACCCTGATACATTTCCGATAGAATAAGCCATAGCCACAATAACAAGTCCGAATGCAAGAGCTATACCTACATACCCTGCACCTAAGCCGTTAGTAGCCGCAACTCCGCAGCCGAAGGTAACTAGCACCGCAGTTCCCAAAAATTCCGCCAAACACTTTTTTAACATAAACAAGTTCCTCCTTTAATATAAACTATGGCTTTATCTTAACACAATTTTCGCAAAATGTAAATATATTTTACCAAAAAATTTACATTCTTCACAATATTTTTATCTAAGCTATAATAAAGCTTGCCATTCATTCAGGCAAGCTTTTCTATTATTATTCTGTTTCCGACGTATAGAATTCTTCTCCCGTTTCAAGACAAATTGCAGCAAGTCTACCAGTTTTGAAACACGCTCCACAGTCTATCGCAATATGATTTTTGTTGCGGTATATGTAGCCCGGGTTCTCACAGCAATCTATTGTCTGCGTTGGTGTGTGTCCCGTAACAAGATACTTATCTTCAAAATACTGTTTCTCATAATCTGCGCGTTCCCACACAAGCTCATTTACCGTATATGTACCTAATACCTTATCAGGCGAAAAATTACCCAGTCCTGCATGTACCAGCAAATACTCTGTATCATTGACTATCAATTCTTTAAATAATATAGTGTTTCTGAGATATTCCAAAACCTTATTCTTTGTGTCGTTTTCCAAAATGTAAAATTCATCAAGTGTTGACTGATTTCCGTTCATTTGCCAGATAAGCAAATCGTTTATAAACACATCGTCAAGTGCGGCAATCGAAATCTCTGTTATCTCCTCTAACAGTGTTGGCAGACATTTTAGAGCCATTTCCTCATGGTTTCCACGAAGCATTCTCACATTTGGCATCTCCATAAGCTTTAGTAATACTTTTATCGGCTCAGGCCCTCTGTCAAATACATCTCCAAGTATATATAGTGTGTCATCGTTTTTTAGGTTAATTATTTCAAGCATTTCTGTAAACTTATCATACATGCCATGTATATCAGATATTACATATGTAGCCATTTTTACCTCCTGTTATTATTTCCAAAACCTGATTCCCGAAGCAAATGTTACAGCTTCGGGAAATCATTTGTATGTTATTCTTGTACATGTATGAGTGTCTTATCTGCCGCTGCAAACAAATACTTGTAAAAAATGGCTGCACCGTAAAGACTTTTCTGTTCAGCTTGCGACAATTTGTTTTTCAACATGCCGTAAGCACCCTCTTTTCATACCATAGTCAAGTATATAATTTTTAAAACGTACAATCTGTTATCCTGTTGCTTATAATTATCAAAAATCTTAACAGCTCATGCAACTTCATAAGCTATATTGTATATTCGATATTATACTGATATATTATTTATTATATCATACAATATTATTATTTTCTAACAACAAATTTGTCATTTATTGACAATCACTACAATTGCTTTTAATATAACAATCAACCATATACAAATTAATCAAAAGATAAAGCCATGGATTTTTAAACCCGTGGCTTCATCTCATTAACCTAATATAACTGTCATAATAGTCAAATTATCATTACCGCCGTTTACTCGTTCCATCATTCGTACTAATAGCATTTCAGCCCAATGCTTAGCATTCTCTGCTTTGAGAAAATCAATTACAATCTCCTCATCTAATAGAAATTCCCATGCACCGTCAGAACATATGAAAAACGCATCTCCAGGCTTCAACAGGACATCAGCCTGATAAACTGTTGGTTCACTGCGTTCTACACTTCCAAGCGTCCTCAGCAGTTGTGACTGATCTTCATCTGTTGCAAGCTGTTCACGACTAATCTCTCCTGCTTTATACTTCTTGTATGCAACAGAATGATCATCGGTATAGGAGTGTATCATATTATCATGTATGAAATAGACTCTTGAATCTCCTACATTAGCCCATACCGCATTCTCTCCATATACTGCTACAACAGCTACGGTAGTTTTCATTACAACATTATTCTTCTTTTGAAGTTCTATTATTGCATTATTCGCCTCAGCAATCTTTGCCGTAAGTAATTCAGACACATCTTCTGCACGATCTATCCAATCATCAAACGTCAATACTTCCACTGCAGTATCAGACGCTAAATCTCCTAAAGAGTGACCGCCTAATCCGTCTGCAACAACAAATATTCCGCTGTCTTCTCCAAAACTGCATCCCATGGAATCTTCATTGTAGTTGCGTCCGCCTTTGTTTGAATACTCAAAAACATCAAACAACATTTACTGCATCACTTCCACTTTAAGAATATTAGCCTTATCCCCGACACAGAATGTATCGCCCGGCTTAATGCTTACCGGAGTATGTGGAGTTAGTTTCAATCCGTTGCTCAGGTATGTTCCATATGTTGATCCGATATCTGTCAAAGTAAAGCTACCGGCTGCAGCGTCAAAGTAAACAGTACAGTGCTTTCCGCTAACACCTGTCGTATCCTTTGCGAACACTATCTGACATGTTGTTGGATCCCTGCCTATCATGAGCGGTGCATTTCCAACAGGGAAAGTCTGCCCGTTATGCTGTGCAGACATTGAACGAACTACACCTCTGAGGTTGCCGCCCGGTGCCATGCCCGGCATTCCGCTCTGCATATTAGGATTACGCATACCATTACCCTTTTTCTTGCTCATAACTATTATTACTGCAACTACTGCGCCTATTACTACAACTGCACCTCCTATTATTCCTAGAGTCTTGCCGTCTAATTTAATACCGCCTGTAGCTTTCTGATATGGAATGTTATTCTTATCAAGGAATCTCATAATCTCATTTGAGTTTATTGCGTAATAGTCAACCTCTACCTGTGTTCCATACTTAACATTTGACTCAACATTTGTATTAACACCTATTACCTTACCGTCCTCTGTTACAAGCGGTCCGCCTGAGTTTCCATGCTGTATAGTTGCGTCTACTGCGATTCTCTCTACGCCTTTTCCTTCGTTTACTGCAAACTTTGTGATGGAACCCTTATGTACAGTAACATCATTCACACCGTAATGGCTTGCACTTGTAAACTGATTATCTGCATTTCCCGGAAAACCTACTGTATAAACGGTGTCACCAACCATTTTTTCATTTGTTTCCATTAACGATAGAGTATGTCGTTTATTAGTGGGATCTCTGAGTCTGAGTACGGCTAAGTCAACCTTATCCGAATCTCCTATACAATCTACATACGCTGCTTCATAATCATCCTGAGAATAATACACTCTGAGTTCACAGCTTGTAGCATATATTACTATGCCATAACCCTCATCTGTATATCCGTAAAGAGTAGCAAACTGCTCGCCTTCTTTTGCATTTACATAATCTTCTACAACATGTGCGTTTGTAACAATGTACTGTGCCGAACCCGAACCGTCACCTACAAAGAATCCTGATCCACCGCTCCACTCACAGTCGCCCAACGTTTGATACAACTGGTAGTTAGTTCCGTCTGTAAGATAAACTTCTGCACCCTTTAAATAGAATACTACCGGTACTACACCGCTTTTTACGTCATTGTCAAAAGCGTATGCCGTCGTTGAACCTGCAATACTTGCAAACAATAACGTAAGCGACATCAAAAACAACGTTGATACTCGCAATATTTTTGTTCTCATAATATGTTCCTCTCATTCTTTTTATTTACTGACATTGTACTAACAATGCAGTATAGTTATCTTGATTTGGTTTTGAATGTTCTATCAATCGCTGTTCAAGCTCACGACATGCCTGCTCACCTGACTCGTAACATAATGCATTGAATATCTCTGATTCACTCAGCACACCACCTACTCCATCAGAGCATGCCAAAAGGACATCTCCTTTCCTCAGTTGCATAGGACGTACCGAACAATCTACCTTTGTTAGTCCATTCATTCCCAAAAACTGTGACAGTGCCGAAGCTTCCGGATCATTACGACATTCCAAAGGATCAAATACACCATCCCTTATATTCTCCAAATAACGTTCATGGCAAACATTATGCTCTGTATTAAGGCGATAGAGTTTCCCGTCTCTTTTCAAGTAAAAAAAGCTGTCTCCAACACTTGCAAAATAGAGCTGTTCATGATATATAATACCAACAACAACCGTACTTCCACCTTCACCTTCTAGCAGGTTTTCTACTTCCTCAGACGCTGTGAATACACTTTGCTTCAGTTGTTCGGCAATCCTTCCACGTCTGTCCATTTCGCTAAAAAAACGTCTAAAACTCGCAATGGCCGTTTCGCTGGCAAGCTTTCCGTCCTTCATGCCTCCCATACCGTCACATACTGCGAACATCAGTCCGTACTCGTCATACTGAGCTTCGTCAAGAGCATTCATCAGTGTAAATGAATCCTCTTGCCTCTGCCTTGCTCCAACTCCCTGCAAATTCGCAACCTTATATCTTAATTTGTCTGAAACAGTGAGGGCAGGATCAACAGTAATATCTTTTTTCTTTTTTCTGCTTTTGAACCACATCATATGTTCAAACCTGTATCAAGTCCTGTATTCCAGTCAAACTGCTTTGTACACAATGGTATAAAGATAAACTTGCCCTCTCCAAGTTCTATTACATCATAGTGTAATAGCTCAGTAGGCTGATATACAGGTTTGTCGTTTATATATATTGTATTTGTTGCTTCTGCAGGAATAAGATAATATCCATTATGCTTCTCGTCATAATCAATTTTTGCATGCTTTTCTCTGGAAATCGTATCATCTCCCTTTATGCAAATATCATTTTTCTCGGTTCTGCCAACAGTGTTTGTCTTTGCAAATAACCTGTAATCCTTTCCTTTATTCGCTCCTTCGATACATACTATCCAACCTACAACCGGCTCAAACTGCTTGTTTTTCTGGAATACACCAACCGTTTTACCTGCATCGTCTTCCCTGCGACTGTTTCTGTAATCAGATGGAGCGACAGTCGCACCTATTTCCTCCTGAGGCTGATAGCTTGGTTGTGGGAACTGTACTCCTGCTCCGACTGTCTTGCCTATATCGGAACTGTTATTCACACCTCCAAACGATGGAGCTCCAAAATTTGGTCCTCCAAAGTTAATTCGATTTCCGCCTCCCTGACAATACGGACACCTTGCATGCTGGTCTGTATCATAAAGATGTCCGTTTCCACATTCCTGAATTGCCATTATTATTCCTCCTTAAGATTCTTTCTGCGCATTTGTTGTATGATCGTATATTATAAATTTGTTAATAAACTGATCTTTATCTGAGTCATATGCCATATAATTTACCTTATAATCACTGTCCTGCATACTAACCGCAGGATACATCGCCGACACATCTGTAAGCGTCTTACATGTATAAGTATTGCTTGACTTCTTGACAAAATGATATAGGCTGTAACTATCATCGTTTTCTTTATATACAGCAAAGAATATATTGTCACCTATTACGTTTAAATTTACAGCATAATCTTTTTTTGTATATGTTGTAATATTCCAAGTTTTTAGATCAGATGTGTCCAGCTTTGGATTTGCACATAGAATATCAGTTTCTTCATCCATAATAACAAACGAATACAATACTCCGTCAACTATTACAGGAGATGAATAGTATCCTTCTTCTCTATGTAGATAATACTCTCCATAGTCGGTAAAATCACTCTCGGACACTCTGAATATAGCTGATTCTCCATTATTATCATCGGCTATATAATATAGCCAACCGTCATAAAATGTAAAGTCGTCTGCATAATCTATTTTTATAGATTGTTCCATTAAACCGGTTTCTCTGTTTATTCTGTAAAGTGTATTATCCTGATATATAAAGAAAAATGCCGATGATACAAAGATTTTATTAATACTTGAGTAGCTCTTCAACGACGAAATCAACTCTGCATCCGAATCACTTGACATGTCCATAGAATAAGCCTGACCGTCATATATAAAGTACAGTATATCGTCAACATACGATAAACAATTAAAGATACCAGTTTGATTTTGATACAGATATTTCTTTCCGCTTATATTGGACATTAAAGCATGACCGTCCTCATCTGCCCAAAACTTATTTGTACCGTCTGAGGTATAGTAGCCATAGTTTTTTAGATTTGCAGGTGAATTGCCAACAATCTGAAGTTCACTCTTACTGTAAGAAGTCTTTGATGCTGTAAACGAACTGTTCGACGACACTACCGACTCATTATTTATTGGAGTGCTATACTCTATTGAAGAAGATACTTCGTCTTTATAAATTTCGCTTGAAGCTGTTACAGAACTGCTGATATTGTTATGATTAACATCTTTTACTTTCTTAGATGAATGATTTGCAGCCAACGCAACTGTCAAACCCACTACTACACAAGCTGCTGCAATTCCAACAATCAAACCTTTATTCTTAGGTTTCTGAGGAGTCTGATAGACAGGCGGCGGTGTTATCTGACCGTTGTTTATGGGCTGTATCGGTTGTACAGGAGCCCCGGAAACATTTAAACCTGTATTTCCTGTATGTTGAGGAGCGATAGTACGCATAGGTATATTATCATTTTGTGATTGTTGCGACTGTTGTACCGGACTGTTTTTCTCAAGCGTGAGTTTTTGTGGAGGTTGCATATTTGTGCCTGTCACTACCGGCATTTGAGATATATTTCGCTGAGATGCAGGATTTTGCAGCGAACCAGGTACCTGATACATTGGCTGACTCATACTCTGCGGCGGCATATACTGAGGCTGCGCAGAATTTGACTTTTTCTGTTTCTGCAATTCCACCTTGCCTTTTACGTTTGCTGCAGCAGATACTAACGCTTTTTTAGTCGCAGCACCTGTGTTAATTAGAGCGTTTTTCAACTCATTTACTGAGTTATCACTCTGGTAGGGCATATTCTGCTGCATTTGATTTGGATATCCTTGCGGAGGTATAGGAGGTGTATTCTTCCACTGAGGCTGCTGCATCTGCTGAAACTGAGGTTGCTTAGGCTGTTGAGGTAGTTGAGACTGTTGATACTGTGTTGCAGGAGTAGAGAAATTTATCACATTTGTTGCTCCTCCAAAGGTGCCTCTATTCTCATTTAACAGTACACTCTTAAACTCAGCCATTGTCTGAAATCTCTCAGAAGGCTGTACATTCAAAGCCTTAAGAATTGCTTCCTCCTGATACTCAGTAATATTCACGCCCAAGTTATGTGGCGGTATGAGGTCGTCTTCGTCCATTCTCTCAATAGAATCCGGAGGCCTTTTTCCAGTAAGAGCAAAATAAAAAGTTGCGCCCAAAGCATAAACATCTGTATATGGGCCCTGCTTACCTCTCCTTGAATACTGTTCCTTTGGAGCAAAGCCATGTTTCAAAACAACATCAAGGCTTCTGCTTTTATCGCCCAGGCTATATCTTGCAGCGCCGAAGTCAAGCAGCATTACACGTCCGTCATTAGATAAATAAATATTATCCGGAGTTACATCACGGTGTATGATACCCGTACTATGCACTGCGCCTAAAGCATCCATTACCGGTATTAGAATATTCTTTGCTTCATCTATCCCTATTCTTCCGCCTTTTTGGGTAAGATATTTATCAAAAGGTATTCCTTCTACATATTCCATCGCAAAATATGCAGTTCCGTTCTCCTCAAAATACGAATATACACGAACTATGTTATCGTTTCCAAGAAATTTTGCAAGTGTTTCCGCTTCATCAAGAAAACTTTGTTTTCCATAATCAAAATTTTCTGTTCGTTCGCCGGGATAGGATATAACCGTTGTCATCTCTCTGTAAACTAATGTATCGGGAAAATACTCCTTGATAGCTACCGGCTTATTATTATTCTTATAATCACTGGCTTTATATGTAATTCCGAAACCGCCCTGTCCCAATACTCTTTCGATAACATACTGTCCTGCAAGTATGGTTCCTTTCGGCAAGGCAAGAGGATACTTTTCATCCTTAGGCACATTTACGCTCCCTTTCATTAACATTTTTTATAAAGTTGCATAAAAATCTATTATTCATTTCCACAAGAGAAACATATTATTAAGATAATAATATCATACACATAACTAAAATGCAAGCATTTTATATAAAAATCGCCGATTTTCGCCTTGATTGTTTACTACTATTTTACCTTTTATTTACATATATATCTCCTTGCCATATATTACAATTGTTTTTAAAATAAAAAATGGCCCGGTACCAGCCGGTACCAAGCCACCCAAATTATTTAAGAATACTTATAAGTACACCTGCTGCAACTGCAGAACCAACTACACCTGCAACGTTTGGACCCATAGCATGCATAAGCAAGAAGTTTGATGGATCCTCTTCCTGACCAACCTTCTGAGATACTCTTGCAGCCATAGGAACAGCCGAAACACCTGCCGAACCTATGAGAGGGTTAACCTTACCGCCTGTTGCCTTGCACATAATCTTACCGAAAAGCACACCAAACGATGTTCCCATACAGAACGCAAACAGACCTAAGCATATTATGCCAATGGTTCTTAACGAAAGGAATATCTGACCAGTTGCTGTTGATCCGACAGACAATCCAAGGAATATCGTTATAATATTCATAAGTTCATTTTTAGCAGTATTGGTAATTCTGTCTACAACTCCTGACTCTTTCATAAGGTTTCCAAACATCAGCATACCCACCAGAGTTGTAGCATCAGGTAATAGAATAGCAACAATAACAGTAACTATTATCGGGAAAAGAATTTTCTCAAGCTTTGATACACCGCGAAGCTGCGTCATCTTTATCTGTCTTTCCTTTTTTGTAGTAAGCAACCTCATTATTGGCGGTTGAATAATCGGCACAAGCGCCATATAAGAATATGCCGCAACGGCAATCGGGCCTAAGAGATCGGGAGCAAGAATTGACGTTACATATATTGCCGTTGGTCCGTCAGCACCTCCGATTATTCCGATTGCACCGGCTTCTTTTGTTGTAAATCCCAAAATAATTGCGCCTATAAATGTAATAAAAATACCTATCTGAGCTGCCGCGCCCAAAATAAAACTCTTAGGATTAGAAATAAGCGGACCAAAGTCGGTCATAGCGCCAATACCAAGAAATATAAGCGGAGGGTATATTCCAAGCTTAACACCCTGATATAAATAGAAAAGCAATCCACCGGAATGTGGTTCATTGACATACTTGATGCCGTTGAGTTCAGTTATTGCATACTTAATTGTTTCCCCAGGGTGAGCCTTGACATACTCATCAAAAGGAATCATATTCGTTGTACCGCCCAATGCTATAGCAGGGCAAAGGTTTACAAGTAACATACCTACTGCGATTGGCAGCAGAACAAGCGGTTCATACTGCTTTTTTATGGCAAGGTAAATCAATACAAATGATATTAGAATCATTACATAATTACGCCAGTCAAGAGTTCCGAATGCAGAATCTTCAATTATTCCTACGACAGAATTCCAAAATTGTGTTAAAATATCCACGATACCACTTCTCCTTTAGTCTTAATCAGAAAGAACGGGTATTTTCAGCCACACCGGCCGATTTCCACGCTGACCGTCTTTTAGATGATCTTTTTACCGATTTTATTTGCACAGCGCCTTCACCGAACACCACCTCTACTGCTGCCGCAATAGCTGCAATCACCTCAAGAGGTATTGCACTATCATCGTTTGACTTAACCGGTGCTTCGGTAACCACTTCCTGTTTGACTACAGGCTGAGACTCAACGTCTTCTCTCGTGACTGATTTCTTCTTCTTTGCCGTCTTTTTCTTATATGTGTTCTGTATTGTAACTACAAGCTCACTGTAAAGCTTGATTATTCCAATAAGCAAAATCAGAACACAAAAGACGATCACAACACCTGCCAGAAGAATGGTGAAGCCAAGCTTCAGATTTTCTAACATTTCGTTCACTCCTTGCCATATTTATACTGTGGCGAATTGTTATCAACTCAGTCGCCAAATTTTACATTATATATTATATAACAAAATCAGTACAGTTTCAAGAAGAATTACTAAAATTTAAACAAAAATTAGAAAAAGATCAGAATTATGTTTATTAATCTAAAAATATGCTTTATATTCGTGTTTTCTAAAATACTTTGCTATTTATTCTAATTATTCTATTATCTTATTTGTCAGGCATAAAATAAATCAAAGCTTCAAAAAACTTTCTCCCAAATTCCATGATAGAGTTATAGACTTCTATAAAAACTATACGCTATCTTACACTTTACCTACTTCAAAAGATCCAAAATATTTGAGAGTATTTCTGCTTTAAACAAAATACACGATATATTATAGCAGCTTTATGCAGATATTTTTTTGTATCTTAACAGTGGTTTAAAATTCATCACGCTTTGATTTTTGATTTAAAACACAAAAAACCACATGAAAACTTTTTCGGTATTCATGCAGGTTTTTTGTTTTTCGTTTCACAGTACTTTTTTCTCTGCTAATGAAACGTTTTTATAAGTATAATCTTCAGTTACTTCTTTTATTACATGTATAAACTCAGGAAAATTTATCTCTGAGGTTTCATCACTTAGTTCTATTTCCAAAACTGCTTTGTCTTCCCAAAACGGATATACATCAATCTCAAAGTATTGATTGTCATAGGTTAAACAATATCGGTCTTTTCTGATTTGACGTTTCGTTGTATCTGCATTCATCAGTAATGTTAGGTATTCGTCTTTTGATAATCGCTTTTCTATCTCTACCCGCTTTAATCCACTTATCATTCGCTTTGTCGTTTGAAAATATATATAGTGTCCATTCTCTCCCCTTTGTCTTACCCTTACTTCATCTCCGTTAATTGAATCTAGATAGGTCTGTATTATCTCTACACGCTGACAGTTTTCCAATGAATTCAATATCTTTAAATCCGGATATTCTATTAAAAATTTTCTCTCAATCTCAAACGGCTCCGGCTCACCTAAAAATGATGATATCTCTGACAGCAACCTCTTTATTTTGCCGTCAAAATCGGTTTGGTTATCTATAACTCTGAAATGAGGGTGCCCCGTCCATGCTGAAATCAACTTATTATCTATCTCTGCCGCCTGCTCAACGGTTTCTGTTCGGGCAGAGTTATTAGATGTTGTATAGAATTCTTCCGCTCCCTTTGCCGCTGTCACAAGATGAAATACTGCATCATAATTATCTCTTAACTCCACCTTGTTTTTAGACAATCCGCTAATCGTTTCTTCAAATTCCTCTGCTGTCATATACGCTCTGTTATCAAGAATTCCTCTATCACATACTATTAGTATCTTTTCTGATGACATAGTACTTGCTGCATAGTCATATATTCTTTCCTTTTCTAACTGAAGCATTAGCTGACATTTCTGATATTCTGCATTTGTTCCACATGTCCACGGTGCTACTCCACCTGTTATTAACTCTGTGGCGGTTTCTGATATAAACAATACTGTGTATCCTAAGTCAGAAAAGTATTTTTGTATTCGACTCATGGCTGTTGACTTTCCTGCACAAGGTCCGCCTGTTATTACTATCTTTGTTATTTCTTTGCTCATAACGCACCTCTTTTTATCTTTTTTATAATTCTTTTAATCATATTATAACATTTTCTATATATTATGTCAACATTATGGTAATTCTCTCTTTCTCTCTTTAATGTTCTTTTTATCATAATTATTTACATTATATTCTATTGTATTTTGGTTTTTTTATTCATTTTTCCTTGACAAACCTATTATTTATTGTTATACTTTTTTCACAGTGTTTGTAACTGTGATAATCAGCTATCTGTATACTCCGTTTACCATATGTATAGGTTACTTGGCTTTGAATATTAATTTAAAAGGAGAGGTATTTATGAATGACAACAATTATTCGATAAAGATTTTTAATAAAATCGCAGAATTTCTTGATAATGATGACTGGAAGTATAGTTTAGACAGCGAAAAAGGTTTGTTTTTTTTTAATCTTTCTCTTAACAGCAGTAAAATCAATAAGATTGATTATATTATTCGTGTCAAAAATGACGGTTTCTTTGTTTTTGCCTTGTGCCCTATTAGTGTATCACCCGATGATACCGAAGCAATGTATCGCTTAAGTGAATTTTTTCACAGAATCAACTCTGGTGCTATCAGAGGTATTTTTACGTTGGATTTTGACGACGGTGAAATACGTCATAAAATATTTGTTGACTGTGTTAATATGGAACCAAGTTTAGAAGTTATAAGACGTAATATATATACACCTGCATCAGAGTACAAAAAATACGGTGACGGTATCCTTAAGCTGATATTTACAGAGAGTAGTCCTAAAAACGTATATGAAAAATGCAACATAAAGTTTTTTGAAGAACTTATGGAAAAATGCACCAAGATGGAAGAAGATTTAAAAAAAGACTACGGTGACTACGACGACGATGATGATGACGACTATGATGATGATGACGACGATGATGACGATGATATTTTCAGCTCTTTTATTGATGATGACGAATAATCTACTGTTAATAAATAAAAACACCGCATGGAATAGACAATGTTTGTGTATTCCATGCGGTGTTTTATTTTTATCTTTTGTCCTTATCGACAAATTCAAGTGATATTATTGATACTATTCCATATATTAACGTAAATGCTATAAGTATA
>ONAH01000218.1 GCA_900315715.1 uncultured Eubacteriales bacterium | reverse complement strand
TCCAAGATATGAAAACACAAGAAAGTCTTCACATCATCATAATAAAAGGCATAATCTTTGATGCTGTTAAGTTGTGGATAGTGATTTATAAATTGATAAATCTTATACTACCCTTTTATTAGGTTAAAATGCATTTGACATATTGACAATAGAATTCAGATGCGTTATCATAATAAAGTCTATACAGCACAATGGAGCACTTAACTCTAGCATTAAATATGGCAATTCATTATTCTGTGTTTGTATAGTACGATTTTATGATAAAGAGGAGATAATTATGAAAATTTCAAAAGCAGCTTTGGCAGGCATGATCGTTTTATCAATGATGGGCTTATCGGCTTGCAGTACAGTTAGTTTTAATATTAACGATAATTCATCGGTCGTTTCTTCCACCAATACAAACATCACTGAGAGTAACAGCACATCCGGTGACAATAATATTGTAACAAATAGTGAGAAGTTAGAAAGCAAATCAGACACAAGTATTAACGGCAACGATGAAGCACAACCGAATGCTTACGGCTATTTCGAGGTAATTAACCCACCTGCATCAAGCATCAGTGTTGCTTCATTGGAGGGCTCCTGGCTAGATATGGGTATTGGCACTGAGGTGCTTACTGTTAACGCAGGCAGTGATCTTTACAACGGCAATTTCTCATTCAGAAATGATGAGGGAAAAATCACAACTGGTTACATTAAACTTGAGCAAGACAAAGATAATACAATTATATACACTTTTTATGAGGACGATGGTACACTTTGGAACGCTTTTGTTGCCAACGGCTCCATACCACTTAACGATCTTACTTCTGTTCTCGATGGAGGTATGAATTTTAAACGTCAGGACGATGAGATCGTTGAAAACGTAGTATCTATTGAGGCATATGACGGTACATATATTGAAGAAACCGCAGGACGCGGGGTAATTACACTTTCCGTAGATCCAAGTAAGAACTGTTTCTTCCATGTCACTTGGCCTGTAAGTGCGAATGAGACAGCAGAATGGGATTTCTCATGCTCTTATGATGACAACGGTGGCTTCCCTTATGAGAACGCTGTTAAAACCGTAACAACCTATGATGAGAATGGCGATTCTACTGTAAACGAAGAATACACAAACGGCGCTGGCTGTATCATCGTCAGTGCAAGAGATGATAATACCTACGTTTTCACTTGGAACGATGAAATGGAAAAAATCGCAGACGGTTGCGTCTTTGTAAAACAGTAATATTTGCATATTAAAACACCCACAAGAATCATTATTCATGATCCTTGTGGGTGTTGTTATTTATAGATTTATTTAGGGTGTGTTTTTACTTTTCAATCGGCAAGATTGCCATATTTATTGAACATCTCAAAATATACAATGCATCTTTCGTGGTAACTTTGTTGTCTTTGTCAACATCAGCAGCTTTGAGTTGGTCGGCTGTTAGTGCTGCAAGCTTGATTGCATATCTTTGTGTCATTAACGAATCCTTCGCTGTAATCTTTCCGTCACCGTTTACATCACCGTACAAAATATTGTCATCTTCGCTTGGAATATCTGGTGTGTCTGGGGTATTCGGTGTATCGTCGGTTTCCGTGTTTATTGTGTCTGTTTCAGATTCTGTATCGCTATTTGTTTTTGTATCTGTTTCAGATTCTGTATCGCTATTTGTTTTTGTGTCTGTTTCAGACTCTGTATCGCTATTTGTTTTTGTGTCTGTTTCGGATTCTGTATCGCTATTTGTTTTTGTATCTGTTTCAGATTCTGTATCGCTATTTGTTTTTGTATCTGTTTCAGTTTCTGTATCGTTATTTGTTTTTGTGTCTGTTTCAGATTCTGTATCGCTATTTGTTTTTGTGTCTGTTTCAGATTCTGTATCACTATTTGTTTTTGTATCTGTTTCAGATTCTGTATCGCTTTCGGTTACTGAGTCTGTGTCTGTTTCAGTAGCCATTGTTGTATCTGTTTCGGAATTGTCAACCCTATTCGTCCATTTTGCATTTAGTGTTATTTCACCTTGCACAGGTGTACCAAAATCATATTGTATATCGCCTAAATACCATCCTATAAACTCAAAGTTTTCCTTTGTAGGATTCTCCGGCTTTTGTGCAAGATCCATAAACGATATTTGCTGAGATTCGACCTTAGTACCGCCATTACTATCGAATGTTACAGTACAAAGCTTTGCGGGTATTACAATATCCTTTGTTTGTACCGTAAAAGCTTTGTTTTCGTATTTATTTGAAGTATATCTACCTAAACCCGAATGGTCAAATGCAGGTTCGTTTACAACCTTATAAGTTGTGGAAACTTCCTCTTGTTCTTTATGTGAAGAATCATTTTTACACGTGCGTACTGCTTTTACCATGCTATTATCATCAGCCCACGAGTATACTGGTTTATTCCAATAATGACCTGTTGCCTCAATATTGGTTTCTACCTTTGTTTGCTGTACAAATGCTGTATTCGTAAAAAATGCATTGTATGTTGTTTCTCCCTTTTCTGTGCAAGTTGCAGGCAAAGTGACTTCCTCTGTGGCTGTGACTGTTTCTTCATCAATGTGAGTTTCATCTTTGACGCATATTCTCTTTGCTGTACACTTCCAAGCACCGTTTTCTAAAATCCATTCATAAGTAGGTACGCCCCAGTCATGACCATTTTCAGACTCAACAGCTGTTACTTTGTCAGTATAAACTTTATTATCAAATGTTACCGTTGCTGTATATGTGCGAATACCTGTTGTACTGCACGTTGGTTGTGTTGTAATCTCGTTTGTTATTTCTGCATTTACGGTTATTGTATCATCGTCTTTTTCGCAAGTAAATATTGCCGATGCATTTTCCGTACCGTTCCACATCCAATTCGGTTGACAATATGTGTGACCTTTTTTAGCGATTACAACAGGACCGCTAATTTGGTTTTTACCTTCTGCATCACTGTACATATTATTTTGCTCGTCAATCCAATAATGTTCATAACCTTCTTTCGTACAGGTAGGTTCTTTTCTTTCTACTGCGGTAATCCTATGTCCTACTGTAACATCTACATTAACATCGGTAACTGTATTATAGTTCGTTGTATCATTAGGTGTGAAAATCGCTTTAAATTTGTTAATTCCAACATTTCCAACCTTTGCTGATCTATCTGTCCATTTCCAACCTGTCGGTAGAATTACATCTGCAAGAGTTTGTCCGTATATGGCTGTCAAATCTTTTGGTACATTGTATTCGGGGTTTGCTTTACTAACCGTAATACAGACAGCTCTACTTGTCGTAGCAGCTTTCTGTTCATTATCTGTGCGCATTGCAGTAACTACACAATAATAATACTCAGTTGTTCCTGCATTCTTTTTTGTAGGAACTACATAATTTGCGGCATTTGCATCTTTAATCTCCGTTCCACCCGTATTACTGTTCTCCGTATTAGAATACCACTGATATGATAAATCACCATAAGCTGTGTCTGTTGCTGTTATTGCCTTTACATTTATATTTGCCTCAGTATAACCAAATATCAAATCTATGTTTTCCGGCTGTTCGGTTATTGTGGGAGCTACTGCCGGAATAGGTGTCCACTTTGCATAAAGCGTGGTATTCTCTTCAAGAACGGTATCTGAATTTACAGGCTTACCTGTAAGATTATCATTATCATACCAACCGTCAAATACATATCCGATACGATCAGGATCACACGGGAATAATTCACCAAGATTATTTCCAATCCAGCTATCATCAAGTGATTTCTTTTTAATAGTCAAAATTGCATAATTATTCGCATCACCCTTATTTGTATAAAACGTTGCAGTTATAGTTGGCATATTTGTACTTACTGTGCCGTAACCACCAATACCAGAATATCCGCCATAATTGTTAGCGCTTTCTCCACAGTTTATTATGGTTAATGATCCTGTTTCTATATTAGGCAAATAAACATAACAGTTGCCATCGTTAAACCCGATTGCTCCGCCCTTTGGAGCACTGCAGTTATCTATTTTTCCGCCCAAAATATAGCTTGAAGTATCTCCTTCACACTCTAAAGCTCCACCTATACTGCTTGCATAACAATTATATATATATCCTCCGCTCATATTGATAATGCCTGCTTCTTTGCGGGACGTACTTGCTCTATATGTACAGCCTATTGCTCCGCCGTAACTGGAAGAACAATTGTGTATTGTTCCCCCACACATGTTGATATATGAATAATTATATCCACCAACTGCTCCGCCCCATCCACCGGAAGCAAAACAGTCATGGATTTCTGATCCCGTTTTAATATTCACTGTTCCTCCGCCGTTTTTGGCAGTATAATCAATACGCACTGCACCGCCATAATTACTTGAGGAAGATGTATCAATGTATGTTGAATCAACAGAATTTGTAGTATTGCCATTACGTAGTTCTACTCCGTCTTCAAGGTTTAGTGTTGCTCCGTGATAAACATCAATTATTGAACGACCACTTACTCCCGTATTAGTAGGCGATACACTTGTAACACCGTCATCACTCCAAATCGCACCGCCATCAATAATTATATTCCGAAGTGATACTCTAACGGTATTTGTGGCAATATTATTATATTTTTCTCCGCTTCCATTTCCTTCTATTCCAAAGATTGAAGTTAGAGAGTATCTATTGGCTTCAGATGAAGCAATTCGCTTTATTATATATTTACTTCCCGCTTCACTTTCTATGGTCAAGCTGCGATTTATATTTATTTGGACAGTTGTCTTAGTTGTTCTGTTGACCG
>ONAH01000107.1 GCA_900315715.1 uncultured Eubacteriales bacterium | reverse complement strand
GAAGAAGAACTCTGTGATGAGGAACTTGACGACGAATTTGAAGATGAACTTGAAGATGAACTTGTATTGCTGCTGTTTGAAATATCTGTATCGGACTGTGCAGAACTATCAGTATCACTTTGGTTATCTATTTCGGTAGAAACTGCTTGTCCTACAAACGTAAATGATTCCTTATAATCAGGGGCAAATCTCAAAACTGCAGGTGCACCTGTCTGATCCTTTTTTTCGATCTGAATAGATTCCTCAATACCTATAATAGGATATCCGTCCGGACCTATACTTATCTCTCCCTTATCGTCAGTAGTAAACTTCTTATCGCCGATAGTAACCTCTGCGCCTACTACGGGATTCTCAACTACGGTAGGATTCCAGTTCTTGTCATATTCTGTATCCTTGCTCATAAACTTGAGAATATAATCGTCTGACACTCTATCTTTAACCATATACGGAATCTGACAAGGAAATCCGCCGTAATAGAGCACAATACTGTCACCATCATTTACTTTAAAATCGTTCACTCCTACCATCGGAGTTTCTCCGTTAACAAGATAATACCAACCGTCATAACCGCCGTATTTACCGCCCTTTATGCCGTCAACATCTGTAATAAACCCTGCTTCTGCACCTGTTATTTTTACACTGTCTATACTGCTAAGAATATCCGCAACAGTAACATCTTTTCCGTCTGCTTCATATTCTACCTTATCGTAATAAATATTACTCTCATCGCCCTCAATTCTTACAACTGCCGTTATTGTGCCGTCAGCAGACGCTGCAACACTAAACATAAATACTGCCGTTAGAATCATCAAAGCTATCGCCATGGCTCTTTTAATTTTTTTCATTATAACCCCTCTTTTCATTTTCCATTGTATTATCTACCAATTCTATTTTACCACAAATGAACAATTTGTCAACCTTCCAATATAAAAACCCTCCTTTTGTTACAAGGATGGTACCCATTATTGCTGGTTAATAAAATTCTCTATCTCAGATCTAAAACCATCAATTATTCCGCTTACCGAAAAATCGCTGTCTGCTCCTTCTTCCGGTACCGACTCAGGTTCAGGTTCTGATTCATAGTATTCTTCGGACGGAGTATTGTCATAGGGATCCTCTTCATAATATTCTTCTGTACTGCTATCAGTTTCTTCGTACGATTCTTCTGATGATTCTTCATGATACTCTTCACTTGAAGTTGTATCCGTTTCAAGATCTTTTATTATTCTACTGATAATGCCGTCAATAAATCCATGTGTATCAGTATCTTTTTCAGTATCGGTATCTGTTTCTTCGTCAGAGGACTCTCTTGAATAAAAATCTCCATTATATTTTGAATTTACATCAGTATCTGTAATACTGCTTGACGTGTTGCGACTTGATGTATCACTGTCTTTTTTGTCGATATTCGTACCCGAAATCGTAAAAACTCCAGAAATAAATAACCAAATCACAACTCCTATTATCGCTATAATGAGAAATACCAGTATTCCGCTAAGAATCTTACCAGAGCCGGAAGATCTCTCTTCTATATAATCTGTACGATTTTTTGTATTTCGTGAAGGTGTTGAGTATGTCTGCTTTGCTATCGATACATTATCAAAACCGTCCCCTGTAAGCCCATTGAGAAAATCTTCAGGATTCTTTGTTCGTTTTTCATAATCTACACGCAACGCTTTAAGCATAGCTTTCTCCGCACCTACTGTAATCGGAACACCAAGTTTTGACGGTGAAGTAAGAGAATCGTTTGTTTTTCGTTTTATTGCCGACGGTACCGTTATACCGGTAAGCATTTTATACATTACCGCTGCGGCTGCATATACATCAGTCCACGGTCCTTGTTCCATATTCAGATAATACAGTTCAAGTGCACTGTACCCTGCACGCAGCTTCCCTGTATCTCTTTGTGTATATACATTCTTGTTAAAATCAGAAAGATTGTAATCCAGCAAATACACATCGCTATCATTTGTTACAATAATATTATCCGGACAAATATCTCCGTGAATTATACCCAACTTGTTTAGCTGACGAAGTCCCTGCAAAACTCCTGTTATAATAGAAACAACTGCCTGATATGGCAATCTTCCTTTTCTTCTTATCACTGAGCTTAGTGCTTCGCCTTCTACAAGTTCAGTTACTACATAAGATGTATTATTCTCCTTAAAACAATCTCTCATTGACGGAACACATCGCACATCATTATCAAGCAGCTTTTTGTTTTCGTCCAGAAAACTATCTACACCTATCTCAAACGCCGCCTCTGTTTGTTCGGAAAGCGGTTCTATATCACGTCCACGCCTGCTCCTGTTTGCAATATACGATGGGAAAAATTCCTTTACAACAACATTGCTGCGGGTATTTGTATCAAAACATTCATATGCCACACCGAATGTTCCAAATCCCATAACATTAATTACAGAATATCTTGAATTCAGCTTTTCACCGCTTTGAAGGTAAAACGCTCCTGTATGACTTGCCGTTGATTTTATATTCTTAGCTTTCTCCTTTTGTGTCTTTGATGTTATATCCTGTAGAGTATCAAATTCTTGTGTATCCCCCATTTTATCTCTTTTGGTTTTAGTACGAGGTCTATATCCGCAAAAAGGACATCTTGTCAGATTATCCTCATACGATTTGCGACAATTAAGACACTTTTTCATATATTATCTCCTTCCCAAATTCCATACTTCTACTCTACATATTGCACTATTACAACAGTGGAATTATCGTGTACAATTCCTTTTTTCTCTGTTGCAATACGATTTATTTCCATTGAGCAGCGGTACGGATCTTCGATATTCTCTCTGATAATATCAGTCATTTCAACTTCATCTAACGCATTCGTTACTCCGTCCGAACATAATATTAGCATATCGCCGTCACGCATAACATATGGCTTTGAATTAATTTCACGGTATTCTACATTTCCCATGCCCAGATAACTCATAAGCGAATCTTTCTGAGGATCATTTTCAGCCTGCTGCGGCGTTAGCTTTCCTTCCTCTACCAGCTTTTCAAGAACATTCCGGTAATTATGACGTGACGTTATGCGTTTAAGCTTATCATCTTGATATATATATATGGAACTATCCCCCACATTTGCCCAGTACAATCTTCTGTTTTCTATTATCACCGATACCATTGTAGTTCCTGCTCCTCTGTCAGAGGGAAGATCTTCCCAATGGTTTATTTCGCAGTCTATATAATCTATCATCTGGGATAAAAAATGCGGAATATCTACTTTTTTTGTTGGCAATTTACTGAATGCTAATTTCAACATAGAAACCGCTGTTTCACTTGCCCTATCTCCGCAGTCCAATCCTCCCATTCCGTCGCACACAACTGCAAATGTCCTTTTTAATCTGAACGGCGACAGCGGCGTTGTCTTTGTTACAAAATAAGAATCCTGCTGTTCTGCTCTATCTCCTATGCGGGAATCTGCCGCTGTTATTATATACGGCTCTTTTTTCGTAAGCATAGTATATGCCGCATACAGTGTTCCCAAGTCATCTTCCGACTCCTTAGAAGTATGAAGCTCAAGGTATTTTTTTAATTTCGGACTCTTAATAAACCTTCTCCGATTACGACCACGCCTGCTTTTTTCCTCCGGGCTTCTCCCATGCTGATATTCGCGTTCCCCGTAAGGCGGAGCAATTTTTTTATTGCGTTTTTTCAACATATTGTACACACCTCGGTGAACACTTTACACCTTTCCTTTACTATACATACTATATGAGAATGATACTTGACAGAATTTGTCATTTCTTTTCTATCTGATTTTCAAAGCAAAAAATGCTTAAACTCATACAAATATCATTATACAGCGCTAAAAAGTCAAATATAATAATTTACAGTAAAGTTTTTATGAACATTTATTCATTTTCGTAGTCTTCTTCGCTTGTATAGTAGGCTATCGCAGAAGATTCTTTTTTCGCACGATATAGTGCTTTATCAGCTTTTTTGTACAAATCGTCAAATCTGTCTCTACAGCTTCTGCACAACGCTGCTCCGCAGCAAGAGGATAACTCAAGTTTTGTTTGTTTATCATAGAAAGACGATACGCCTGATTTGTTTATTGCTGTACTTATCTTCTCTTTGTCACAATCTCCCTTTACAAAAACTACAAACTCATCTCCGCCCAGTCTGCCTGTGTTTTCTTTTCCAAAAGCTTTCTCAAGTTTTGATGAATAGCGCTTTATCAGGTCATCTCCAGCCAAATGACCATATGTATCGTTCACAGCCTTGAATCCGTTTATATCAAAAATAAGCAACGTGCCTTCTCCGCTTGCTGTTATCTCTGCACTTACATCATCTGTAAAAGCCTTACGAGATAATACTCCCGTAAGGTTATCGTAACGAATTTCCTTTTCTAATATTTTTATCTTTTTTTCATATGCCCTTCTTTGTTTTCTCATTTTTATACTGCAATATATTGTCAAAAAACAAAACAACACCGCAATTATTGCAACCAATACAAATTCTACTTTTTCTGCACTAAACATTATAAACTCTCCTCTTTTTTAAGCCGTGATCATATTTCTTCAATATTAATCATGGCTTTCTCCTAATAACTCCTTTAGCAATACCACAAGGCTAACTACTATTGCAATACCACTTGTAATATTACGTATATTTCTTCTTTTTCTAAGTCTTTTTGAAAGTTTATACATACTTTCACTGATTATTTCATCGTTTAAACCCGGTGATTTTTCAGTTACAAAAACTTTGTTTTTCTGTTCGCTTTCCAGACTTTTCTTATATTCGTCATAATACCTGCGACAGTCTTTGCAGGTTTTTAAATGTTCTTTTACAGCATTTTTCGTATCTTCACTTGCAACACCGTTTGTATAAACATCTACAAGATCCATAACTATATCACAGGTAATCTCCATTTTGTAATTCCTCCAGTAATTTTTTCTTGGCTCTGAAAAAAAGCACCTTTGCAGAATTTTCCGTTATTCCCATCGCTCTTGCAGTCTGCGAAAATGTCATATCTGCATATATTCTATACATTATTACGTCCCTGTATTTTTCCGGAAGTTTTTCAAGCAGGGCTCTTATATTCGCTTGTTCATATTCATGCTCATATATATAGTGCGGGGAATACTCCTCATTATCTGACAGCATATCTTCAAGGTCAATCAGACTTACCGTATTTGCGTAATGCTTGTTTTTGCGAATATACTTCAGATATGTATATTTTGCTATCGCCGCAATAAACGTGAATATATCGCTCTCTCCTTTGAATTTATCCACAGACAAAAACATTTGGTAAAATGTTTCCTGCGTCAGATCCTCAGCAAGCACATGATCTGAGCATAGCTTATTCAGAAAAAGATAAACTCGGTTATAGTACTCTTTGTAAATCATCTCTAATTGTTCGTTCAATTCCATAACCGCCTCCTTCGTCCAAAAATCCCCTGCTCTTGTCTATACATTATAGATGAAAAAGAACGTTGTGTCAACAATAAACAATTTATGCGCCCTTTTGTATCCGCTCATGCACTGCCATTTATTCTCCTGATTTTCTACATTTTATCAGAATCTATTATCTATTGTTTCTAAAACGACAATACAATTAATCGTAACAGTTTGTTCATTTTTTGTATCAATTTTATTAAAAAAATATTTATATATAATCGGTTGCGTTATTGTATAAAATCGTTTATACTTTTTTACAGGGGGATATGCCGGTTTTTAAATATTATTTTATATTTTTTATGGATACGGTGTAACCTTTTTACAAAATAGGGTACTAATAGAATGTAGAATAAAATTGGGTTTATATTTTAAACCCGTTATAAGGAGAGTAATACATGAATTTCAAAATCTTGGGAACAGGTAGCTATGTTCCCGACAATGTGGTTACAAACGATGATCTGTCAAAGATTGTTGAAACATCGGATGAATGGATCTCCAAGAGAGTTGGAATAAAGGAAAGACACATCAGCGTTACTGATACAACACTTGATATGGGAGCAAATGCTGCTGCTGAAGCTTTGAAGGATTCAGGTGTAGATGCTAAAGAACTTGACCTTATTATCACAGCAACTATCTCAAGTGACACTGCCTGCCCCTCACTTGCTTGTCTTATTCAGAACAGAATCGGCGCAGAGTGCATGGCTTTTGACATTAGTGCTGCGTGTGCAGGTTTTTTGTTTGCACTCGAAACTGCGTCGGGTTACATCGCCAGAGGCAGAGCTAAAAAGGTTCTTGTTGTTTGTGCCGACAGAATGAGCAAACTCATTGACTGGACTGACAGAAGTACCTGCGTTATTTTTGGCGATGGCGCTGCGGCTGTTGTTATTGAAGCAACAGAAGATGGTTTTTATGATTCTGTTATCCACACAACAGGCGGCAACGACGTTATCAATATCCCGGCTCGTGACGGTTGTTCACCTTTCTATAAAAATGAGGAACAGAAGCCGTACTTATTCATGAATGGTCAGGCTACTTTTAAGTTCGCCGTTAATTCAATAGTTCATGATATTGGTGAGTTATTTGAAAGAACTGGACTTACAAAAGATGATATAGATGTTGTTATCCCTCATCAGGCTAATAAACGTATCATTGACTTTGCTCAGCCTAAAACCGGCATCGACCTTGATAAGTGGTATGTAAATATTGAAAGATTTGGTAATGTATCCGGTGCAAGCATTCCGATAGCACTCAACGAAATGAACAGAAAAGGCTTGCTTAAAAGAGGCGATAAAATTTTGTTTACAGCCTTTGGCGGCGGATTATCAAGTGCCGCAATCATTATTGAGTGGTAAATAAGTCAACAACGGTATGTTTTTTTCTACCGTTTTATAAACAAATAAGCTTAAAGGAGTAATTAATTATGGTATTCGAGAAAATTGCAGAATTAATCGCAGAAAAGATTGACATGGACGCTTCCGAAATTAAGGCAGAAACAACACTTGAAGATCTTGGCATCGACTCTCTTGACGTTACTGAGATCGCTATGGATATTGAATCCGAGTTTGACATTGAGTTTGAGGCTGACGCTTCTATGAAAACAGTTGCAGACATCGTTGCTGCAGTTGAAAAAAAGGTAGGTTAATCTGCAAATAATTAAACGTCACTGCCTCGGGGCTATCAAGTCTTGGGGCAGTTCGATTAGTCAGAAAAGACGAGGTAAAACTTTATGATAAATTCTCCGATTTGCGATATTGTTGGAATAAAATATCCTATCTTTCAGGGCGGTATGGCTTGGATTGCTGATGGCAAACTTGCTGCTGCTGTCTCTAATGCCGGTGGATTGGGTATTATTTCTGCAATGAACGCTGACAGTAATTACCTGCGTGAGCAGATAAATATAGCTAAAAGTTCAACCGACAAACCTTTCGGCGTTAACATCATGCTTCAAAGCCCTCACGCTGAAGAAGTAGCTAAGGTTGTCGCAGAAGAAAAAGTTCCTGTGGTTACAACAGGTGCAGGTAGTCCTGCAAAGTTTATGGAAATGTGGCTTGAGGCAGGCATTAAGGTTATTCCCGTTATCGCCTCAGTAGCTATGGCTAAAAAAATGGAAAAGTGTGGCGCAGCGGCTGTAGTTGCTGAAGGTCAGGAATCCGGTGGTCATATCGGTGAACTTACAACTATGGCTATCGTTCCTCAGGTCGTTGACGCTGTTAATATTCCCGTTATCGCTGCAGGCGGTATCGCTGACGGCAGAGGTGTTGCTGCTGCGTTTATGCTTGGTGCGGTTGGTGTACAGCTTGGTACACGTTTCCTTGTTGCAAAAGAATGTGGCGTTCATCAAAACTATAAGGACGCTGTTCTAAAAGCAAATGATATTTCTACCGTTACAACAGGCAGACGTTTTGGCGGCAATACTTGCCGCAGTATTAAAAATACTTTTACAAGAAATTTTACTAAGGAAGAGTATTCTCCCGAAGCAACTCCTGAAAGCGTTGCAAATCTTGGTATCGGCGCACTCAGAAAAGCTGCTGTCGAAGGCGACGCTAAGTTCGGTTGTCTGCTTGCAGGTCAAATCTCAGGTATGGTAAATAAAGAACAGACTGCCGAAGAAATTGTTACGGAAATCTTTACCGAAGCTGAAAAACTTTTAGGAGGTGCTTCAAAATGGGTAAAATAGCATTTGTATTCTCTGGTCAGGGTGCTCAGAAACCCGGAATGGGAAAAGATCTTTATGACTGTTCTCCCGCCGCTAAGACCGTTTTCGATATGGCTGACAGCATTAGAGAAGGTACTTCTGATCAGTGCTTTAACGCTGATCAGGAAACACTTAACCGTACCGTTAATACTCAGCCTTGTGTGTTTACAGCTGACCTTGCTGCTGCGGCTGCTGTTGTAGAAAAAGGCATTAAGCCGGATTTTGCTGCCGGATTTTCATTAGGCGAAATCGCAGCACTTGGGTTTACTGGCATTTTAAGCTATGAAGACGCTTTTAAGCTGGTGTGCAAACGCGGCGAACTTATGGATATTTCTTCAAATGAACGTAAAGGTACTATGGTTGCTGTTATTAAGCTTCCGCCTGAGAAGGTTGAGGAAATCGCTTCTCAATTTGAAGATACTTATCCGGTTAACTATAACAGCCCCGCACAGACTGTTGTTGCAACAGCTGTGGAGACTGCTGACGAACTTGTAAATGCTGTTAAAGAAGCTAAGGGTAAGGGCGTTAAACTTGCTGTAAGCGGTGCGTTCCACTCCCCGTTTATGAGTAGTGCGGCAAAAGGTCTTTCGGAATACCTTGAAGGTATCAATTTTAATACCCCTGATATTCCGCTTTATAGTAACGTTACCGCTAAACCTTACGGTGAGGACGGTAACGATTTTAAAACTCTTATTGAGTCACAGGTAATTAATCCTGTTCAATGGCAGAAAACAGTTGAAAACCTTATCGCTGAAGGTGTTGATACTTTTATCGAAGTGGGAGTGGGTAAAACTCTCTCAGGTCTTATTAAGAAAATTAATCCTGATGTAAAGGTATTTAATGTTGAAAATAAAGAAACACTTGACGCTCTTGAATTATAATAACGGAGGATCATTATGAGCTTTGAAAACAAAACAGCAGTTATTACAGGCGCATCAAGAGGTATAGGTCTTGCTGTTGCAAGAAAACTTGCTTCTCAGGGTGCTAATATTGCTATTATATATGTAGGGGATCAGGAAACAGGCGAAAATGCAAAAAAGGAAATTGAGCAGATAGGTGTAAAGGTTGGTCTTTACTACTGCGATGTATCTGACTTTGAAGCATCTAAAGCTTGCGTCGATCAGATAATTGAGGAGTTCGGTGGAATAGATATTCTTGTTAATAATGCTGGAATTGTTCGCGATAAGCTTGCTCTGAAAATGACTGAGGAAGACTTCGACGCAGTTATTAACGTTAATCTAAAGGGTACGTTTAACATGATTAAACATACCTACACTCACTTTATGAAAAAGCGTGCAGGCAGAATAGTTAATGTATCCTCTATCGTGGGACTTACCGGAAATGCCGGTCAGGCAAATTACTCAGCATCTAAGGCAGGTGTTGTCGGCATTACAAAGTCAATAGCAAAAGAACTTGCTGCAAGAGGAGTTACCGTAAATGCAGTTGCACCAGGGTTTATCTTGACAGATATGACAAGTTCTTTAAGCGAAAAGGTTAAAGAACAATTTGAAAACAGTATTCCGATGAGAAAAGGCGGCAAGCCTGAGGACGTGGCTAATGTTATCTCGTTCCTCTGCTCAGACGATGCATCATATATTACAGGTGAGGTTATCCGTGTTGACGGCGGACTTGCTATGTAATCTTTTTTAGGAGGAAAAATATGAACAGAGTTGTAGTAACCGGTATGGGTGCACTTACACCAATAGGAAATAGTGTTTCTGAATACTGGAATAATGCCGTTAAAGGTGTTAATGGTATAGACTATATTACAAAATTTGACACATCTGATGTTAAATATAAATTTGCTGGAGAGTTGAAAAACGTTGACTTTACTAAGGTTATCGAAAAAGGTCAACTCAGAAAAATGGATCCTTTTACTCAGTATGCCCTATATGCTGCCGATGAGGCTGTAAAAGACAGCGATATCCTTGGTAATGTTGATGATACAAGATTCGGTGTGTATTTTGGTACAGGAGTAGGCGGTTTTGATACATTCTGTGCAGATCATTCTACTTTACTTGAGAAGGGTGCAAGAAGAGTATCTCCGCTGTTTATTCCAAAGATGATTGTTAATATCGCAGCCGGTAACATCGCTATTAAATATAAGGCTCACGGAGTTAATATGAGTGTTTCAACAGCTTGTGCAACAGGTTCAACCGCTATCGGTGAAGCTTACAGAGCTATTAAACATGGTTACGCTGACGCTATTATCTGCGGTGGAAGTGAGGCTACTATCAATCCTCTTGCTGCAGCAGGCTTCGGCAATATGAAGGCTCTCTCAACTGCTGAAACAAGAGAAACTGCCTCTATTCCTTTCGATAAAAGACGTTCGGGCTTTGTTCTTGGCGAAGGCGGTGCTGCTCTTATTCTCGAAGAGTATGAACACGCAAAAGCAAGAGGTGCTAAAATATATGCTGAGGTTGCAGGCTACGGCTCAACCTGCGATGCATTCCATATCACTTCTCCTGATCCTGATGCTATATATACGGCTAATGCTGTTAGAGAAGCTATGAAGGATCTGCCGGCTGTTGATGCTGATAAGATTTACATCAATGCACACGGTACAAGCACTCACCTTAACGATCTTACCGAAACAATGACCTTTAAAAACGTTTTCGGTGAGGACGCTTACAAACTCCATATTAGTTCGACTAAATCAATGACCGGTCATATGCTTGGTGCTGCCGGTGCAATAGAAGCAATCACCGCTATCAATGCACTCAGAACCGGTATCGTTCCGCCAACTATCAACTATGTTGAGCCTGACGAAGAATGTGATCTTAACTATACACCGAACACAGCAGTAGAAACACCGATTGAGCTTGCTCTTTCTACAAATCTTGGTTTCGGCGGTCATAATGCTTGTCTTGCGTTTACTGCTGTTAAATAAGAGGTATTTTAGTATGAATATAGAAGAAATCAAAAAGATAATCCCACACCGTGACAATATGCTCCTTATTGATGAGGCTGAGGTTAAAGACGGTGTCGCTTACGGTAAAAAGCATATTACCGGAGATGAGTTTTTCCTTAAAGGACATTTCCCGGGAAATCCGGTTGTTCCGGGAGTTATTCTGTGTGAGATAATGGCCCAGTCAAGTTGTGTATTACTTGCAGATGTTGCTGACGGTGCTACACCGTATTTTACTGGACTTGATAAGGTTAAGTTTAAAAATAAGGTTTTGCCCGGTGACACGATTGAAACTGAATGTAAAATAACTAAGGTCAAAGCACCGTTTTACTTTGCCGAAGGCAAGGCTTATGTTGAGGGTAAACTCTGCGTATCCGCTCAGTTCTCTTTTGCCCTTATAAAATAATCATTTTTATAGTGAAGAGCAGCTAAATTTTATCATCTGCTCTTCGCTGCTGTGTTGAAAAATCTATATGAAAACAGAGGAAGTATTATGGCTAATATTTTTACTAATATTACAAATTTTATTCAGAGTACAAGCCAAATGCCCGATGTTGAAGCCCTTATCAGAAAAACCGAAAATGTTACCCTCGTATGCAAGGGCTGCAACAACGAGGCAAGCAAACATCAGTTACTAAGAAATAATATGATTTGTCCGCAGTGCGGAAAGTATTTCAGACTTGGCGGTAAAGAAAGAATTCGCCTTCTTGTCGACAGAAAATCATACAATGATATGTTCGATAATTTTGAAAGCATAGATTTTTTGGAGTTCCCAGGATACGCAGAAAAATTGGATAAATCAAAAAAAGCTACATCCGAAAAGGATGCCGTTACAGTTGGTACTGCTAAACTTGGAGGAAATGAGTTTGCGTATTTTGTTATGGACTCCCGCTTTATGATGGCAAGTATGGGTTCTGTTCTTGGCGAAAAAATTACTTCTATTTTTGAATATGCAACAGAACACAGTCTGCCGGTTATCGGTTTCACTGCGTCAGGCGGTGCAAGAATGCAGGAGGGTATTGTTTCCCTTATGCAAATGGCAAAAGTCAGCGGCGCCGTAAAGCGTCACTCTAATGAAGGTAACCTTTACATCACTGTTCTTACTGATCCTACCACAGGCGGCTGTACAGCCAGCTTCGCAATGCAGGGAGATATTATTCTTGCAGAGCCTAAGGCACTTGTTGGATTTGCGGGAAGACGTGTTGTTGAACAGACAACAAAATCAAAACTTCCTGATAATTTCCAAAGTGCGGAGTTCCTTCTTGAACATGGTTTTGTAGATGCTATTATTCCAAGAGAAAAGCTCAGAGAAACACTTATCAATATTCTTAATATCCATTCCGTAAAGGGGGGTAAAGCATGACGCCGTATGAAAAACTGAAAACTGCTAGAGCCAGCACACGCCCTACGGGAAGTGCTTATGTAAATCAAATATTTAAAAACATTATTGAATTTCACGGTGACCGCCGCTACGGTGACGATGCTGCCATATACAGCGGTATTGGATATCTTGACGAAGATATTCCCGCTACATTTATTGCCATTGATAAGGGTACTGATCTCCAGTCAAGAATACAAAAAAACTTTGGCTGCCCAAAACCTGAGGGATATCGTAAAGCTTTACGACTCATGAAACAGGCTGAGAAATTCCACCGCCCTGTTATTTGCTTTGTTGATACATTAGGTGCTTTCTGCGGTGCTGAAGCTGAGGAAAGAGGTCAAGGTCAGGCTATTGCTGAGAATATTCTTGAAATGATGGGACTTAACACACCTGTTATCACTATCGTTATCGGTGAGGGCGGTTCAGGCGGTGCATTGGCACTTGCTACTGCTGATAAAGTCTATATGCTTGAAAATGCTGTTTATTCTGTTATCTCCCCTGAGGGCTGCGCTAGTATTCTTTGGAAGGACAGCGGCAAAGTAGCTGATGCCGCTGCGTGTCTGAAAATTACAGCCTCCGATATGAGAGAATTTAAGGTTATTGAGGGTATTATTACCGAAGATTTCGACCACTTTGACAAAATGTGCAACTCTATCAGACATCAGCTAAAAAAAGATCTGAAAGAGTTACTCTCTCAGCCAAAATCAAAGCTTGTTGATAACAGATACCACCGTTTCAGAAGAATAGGATTTTTCAAAACAGAAGAATAATTCTATAAAAAAGATGAACAGTACCATATTAAGGTTCTGTTCATCTTTTTTATATTTTGGAGTTATTCTAAATCGCTTTGAGCGGAATTGATGAAAATAGAAAAAATATCTTTGTGCTAAACCACATTCCTAACTCCTAATTCAAAAAGCTCCTAACTTCATACTTTAAAAAGGCTCCACACTTAACAATCAAACTATTTGAATAGGGGGAGAACCACTGTTGTCATATTCTCCCCCATCAAGTTTAATGATTGGTTATAGTTTATCGTGTCCCCTGCTTTGTTGTCGGGAGAAAAAGGAATCAAATATGCGGCTGTAAAGTTTTGTTTCAAATAAAGTATAACTGAACTGCCCACGAGTGCATACACGTCCGCCAAGTGGAGCGTATTGGGGTTGCTCGCCCCACACCCTCGCAAACTCTTTTGAAAAAAGTTTGACAAAAAATTTATTTAGTGTAATTTTCCGAAGCAATATTTAAATCCTAATTCCTAACTCCTAATTAAAAATGTCTTCTATAACCTTTTTTCCAACCATCATCATGAAATCTCTTTGATTTACATAATCAGTAAAAGCAAGTGCTATAGTCTTATTCATTTCATCATCTACAACATTTGTACTTGAAATCATATTAAACGCCAATCTTTGGTGATATGGTAATCTAACGTAACCATCCGGGTGTTCTTCAAGTAGCTTCAAAAACGGTGTCAAAAATGTACGTTCTTGCACGTCTATTAAGGGTTTTGACACATTCTCCAAATCTATGAGAAACATCGACATAACAAGAGCTAATGGAATTTCAATATCTACTTCTTCATTGTCCCACCGATAATAATACTCGGGCAGATACTCATCTTTTGCCGTTAGCAGTTTTCTGTATTGCAAATTTAATATGTCTTCTACTTTCATATCTTTTCCCATATATATACGACAAGCAGATAATTACTCACCAAAATATCTCTTCAAAAGACCTGCAAAGCCTGAACCGTGTCTTGCTTCGTCCTTTGCCATTTCGTGAACAGTATCGTGTATAGCGTCGTAGCCAAGCTGCTTTGCTCTCTTTGCAAGCTCAAACTTACCTGCACAAGCGCCTGCCTCTGCGTCTGCTCTCATCTGGAGGTTTTTCTTTGTATCAGGTGTTACTACCTCTCCCAAAAGCTCTGCAAACTTTGCTGCATGCTCTGCCTCTTCAAAAGCGTACTTTGTGAAAGCTGCTGCAATCTCAGGGTACCCCTCTCTGTCTGCTGCTCTTGCCATTGCAAGATACATACCTACTTCACTGCACTCACCGTTGAAATTTGCTACCAACTCCTGATATACATCGTCCTCTACCTTGCCCTTTGCACCTTCTCCAATAATATGTACTGTTGCATAGGACATCTCTCCTTCTACACGATTGAACTTGTCTGCAGGAGCCTTACAGATTGGACATGCCTCTGGTGCTGCATCTCCCTCAAAAACATAACCACATACTGAACAAACAAACTTTGCCATAACTTATTCCTCCATATTTTTAATCATTTTTATATAAACTCATCTTTGAGCTTCTATACATTTTCATCATTGTTTTTCGTACATTCTTCGCAGCATCCATAATAAATCAGACTGGTTATCTCTATCGTTCCTACTCCTCTTATCCGTTTAATATCTGCTTGCTCAGGAAGAAGAAATTTTGCGGGTAAATCGCAAACCTTACCACATAGCCTACATATATAATGCGGATGTGGCGTCATTATCGCATCGTAATGCTCAGATCCTTCTATTACCGCTACAGACCTAATGGCTCCGTTTTCTTCCAATAGCTTCAGATTTCGATATACCGTACCTAAACTCAAATCAGGATAATCAGGTTTCAGCTTCGTGTATATCCATTCTGCACTTGGATGCTCAGACGTGGAAAGCATAAGATCATAGATAGCTTGTCGTTTACGTGAGTAGTTCTGAATTCTCATATTCACCACCCCTTTTTCGCCATTTGATAACTTAGTGTGAAGCTGTGCCAAGTATTAAATTTTCAAATCAAATACTATAAAATATCATCTTTTTAATAATAAATAAACACAATTCATCGTTTTATTATGAATTAGAAATAACAAATTAATAATTATTATCTTTATTGATATTATAACTCATATCTTCATATTTGTAAAGTTATTTTTGAATTTTTATTCTCTACTACAAGCACATCATAGTATATTATGCGGTCGTACAGTTTCCGCTTCGCTCATAGAAATTAGCTTATTTTGCAAAACCCCACACTCTGTGTATATTTTTTCCATGTCTTTATACTCTGCAAGACGTCCTATCTTCTCAAGACTATTGTCTATGTCATCTGCGTCACTGTGATATAAAAATGCCTCTAACATTGATTTTCGACTGTTCCATATTTCTTTCATTTGATTACAGTATTCCTCAATCTGCTCATAGTCGTCCTCTGCTTCTATCTGTTTTGTTATTTCTAACAGTTCTTCGGATGTATTTCTGCATAAATAATATTCTGAATATGATAACGTCAATATTACACACACAAGTCCAATCGCTATCCATACTCTTGTCATAGATTTTCACTTCTTTTCACTATTTTATAGCTGCCTTGTTCATCCATCGTCATAATAAACACATCTTTAATATTGTATTTTTTCTTTTCAATTATTTTCTGTACCTTTTCTTTTGTTGTACCGCACAGACTTATTCCGAAATCCGATACCTTCCCATCACTTACTACTACGGTTTCAATTCCACTATTGTTCGGGTTAATTTTTAAGTCTTTCAGAGTTGGAGTGTCACATTCCGGCTTTTTCATAACACTCATCTGACCGTTTGTTTCTACTATCGCATACAATACATCTTCCAGTGTGAATATGTCCTGCTGTCGTAACGATTCTGACAGTTCGTCCACACTCATTCTGAGTCTTTTGAGTTCATGTTGTTCAATTTTTCCTTTGTTTATTACTACAATGGGACTTCCGCTTATCAGTTTCCTGAAAAACGGGCTCTTTATCATTACCGCCGAAAGTATCAATTCACATACTACCAATACTGTCATCGGGATTACTCCCCCAAGAAGCGGTTTTGATGTGTTTTCAACAGCTATTGACGCTATATCTGAAATAAGCATAGTCACTACAAGTTCACTTGTTTGTAGTTCGCTTATCTGCCGTTTGCCCATTAACCTGACCGCTACTATTATTGACGAATATAAAATCACTGTTCTGATTATTGATATAAACATTAATATCACCGTTATTATTGTGACAAATATTTTTAAAAATATACTTTCTGCAATTATTACACTTTTTATTCATTAGCATGGCAGAAATATTTATTTCTCTTTCTATAATTCAATATTATTTATACTTCGTTTATACAAAATAATTGAATTAAATTCTGAAACAATAACCTTTACCTATTAGTATATTATAAAGAAATGTGCCATAACAGGCTTATTGAGTATGCATGTACATTAACCGGTTTTTTATCAGACTCTTTTGATTTTTGTCTGAATTTAGTTTTTAAATGGTTGTAATTTTCACATAGACTGATGTATAATATAATTATTAACTTTGATATCAACATATAGACGGAGGAAATTATGAAAACACATATCCGTAAATCATTATGTATTATTCTATCAATGCTGACTGCAATATGCACTTTGCCTATTGGCTTGACCTCTTTTGCTGAGGAATATCCCGTTTATATTCTGGGTGATGTTAACTACGACGGCTTTGTTACCCTTAAAGATGCATCATTTATACAGAGAAGTAATGTTGGTCTGGAGATAATGACCGCAGAACAGAGTTTTATCGGCGATATTGACGGTAACTATTCCTGTACGCTAAGCGATGCTTATATAATACAAAAATATGCCCTTGATATATCTATGGAATATCCTGAAAACCATGACGGATATAGAATAGGTGATATTATTTCCACTCCTTCTTACAACAACACTGATTCTGACACTGAGGGCACAGATTCTTCTTCCGATACTTCCGACACTGAAGGAACAGACTCTTCTTCCGATACTTCCGACACTGAAGGAACAGACTCTTCTTCCGATACT
>ONAH01000022.1 GCA_900315715.1 uncultured Eubacteriales bacterium | reverse complement strand
TATTATATACCTGTCCCCTCATGAGATGAATGATGTCATTTTCAATAAAGTGAACTTTACCTCCGTTCCATTCTTTGACTTGATACAGAGCAAGTCTGCCGAAGTTTTCGTGATTTCCGTCAACAAACAGTGTAGTTACAGGAAGCGAACGGAGAATTCTTATTACTTTTTGTTCTTCAAAATATGAGAAGCCGCATACTCCTACATCACCGCAAATGATAAGAAAGTCGTCTTTTGAATACTTATTTTCGTGTCCATCAAAATAGTTAACAACCTTATTAATATCAAGTAATCCGTGAGTGTCAGCAGCAATAATAAAATTATTTTTCATACTACCCACCTTTTTTATATCAAATGAATTGTAATAGGGTTTTGAGTTATATCTTTGAAGTCATCAAGAAAAAGTTCACATTTTTTTGGAACACATAAATGTTCAAGACTATTGCAGCCTGAAAAAGTATCTTTCTCTATCCTTTTCAAAGACGAGGGCAGAACGAGTTCTTTAATGCGAGAATTTGCAAATTCCCCCGAAAGTGTTTCTATATTATCGCACTCAATAAAAACACCTGAATAATCCGATAAGTCAATATCGGAAAGATAGGGTTGTTCTGTTATTTTGATAAGCTTTTCGCCGCTGTCGGTGCAGAAAGGTTTGTTTTCATAACTAACAGTATTCCAATCAAAGATATACTTTGTCTTATGTGTATGCGGAAGGGAAATATTTGTGATATATTCGCAGGATTTGCTGTTAATATCAAGTAATGATATTAAAGTAATGGCTTCCTCCCATTCCGTACCCACAGCGTCATCGGCACAGTCCCAGCTTTTTCTTATTTGTGTTCTACAAAATTCATCCATATATCCAGCGTATCTGTGTGTTTCAATATATTCGAGAGTATCGGTGTTGGTGATGAAAAATTTCGGCAAATCATTAGATAAGGAATAAAAAGTATAATGGAATATGTACGCTTTGGTATCGTTGCCTTTTTTACTTTTGTATTCTACCTCTGCCTGAAATAAAACTTCCGTTACATATCTATCCTCATATTGACGTACTACTCTTGGGATATTTACCATTTTTAGTTTTGTAATTCTCATATTATCACCTTCTGATATTTTTAATAAAATATTGTATATAATTGTAACTCTTTAATTGCTTAATGTCAAGAAAGATTATTAATGAAAAATAATAAAAGAGAGAACTTATGCAAGTTCTCTCAGAAAAGAAACAAATGTATTAATCGACAGAAAAACCTATAAAAGCTCTGTCATCAAACGAAACATTTCCGGAGCTAACACCTTTTGTTCCACGCAGAGAATACACACAGTCAGGATCTTCTTTAAGTTTCAATTCAAGGTATTGTTCTGAAGCCTCAAGAGTATCAAAGAGTTTTGGATATCCGTCTGTTGCAAGGATAATTCTGTCGCCCGATTGTACAGAGTAGACTTTTACATTTTTGGGAATAATCGTCCCACCGTTGATTACACTATAACCGAAAGAGTAATTGGTATTAGCGAAGATACCTTGTTCTTTAAGATATGGCAAAATACATTTTCGGCCAAAGTCCTCACCAAAAGAATCATAATGGTAGTTTCCGTTGATCATAGCACTTTCAATAAAGAAGGCACGAAGATTGCTCATAAGTACATCAAGCTTTTTAATATTGTTGTAATCTCTATGATTAATACGGATAAGACAATCACCATAGCTCCAAACCTCATGGCGTGATGCACTGTAAATAACAACGCAAGCCTGAAGCATTTCTTCATGCTCAAGAGTATCAAGATCCACATTGTTACGTTTGTAAGCATCTTTTACGGCATTGTTAATATATAAAACAGCGTCCTCAGCAGTAATATCCCTATCCATATTTTTGATGGCGTTGCTAATAAGATGAGAAATGTACACGTCACCTCTCATTCCTTCCCACAAACGATTGCCTTTAGGAGTAGCTCCGTCAATAACTGCAATAAAATTATCAGTATCGACAATGAAATCTCCGCATATACCTTCTGTTCCTTCACGACTCATAGTAAATTTTTCCTTATGAGTAATGCTCTTGTTAAACCTTTGAATAATGAAACTTCCGATAGCTTCAAGGTAAGAGCATATAGTATAAGCTGCCTGAGGCATAAACCTATCAATGTTGTTAATTGTGTAATCACGCAATACGTCGTGAGAGATAACGTTTTTATCGGAAAGTTCAAGTTGTTCGTCTTTACCGTGATATTTCAAAACATCTTGTTCAATCGTAATGTTTGGGTTAAGTTCAACTGAACAAGAAATACCCATTTCAAGATTAGTTCGGTTAACAAAAAGGTCATAGAAATGAAGTGTATCCTGTTGCATGAGATGGCGCTGCAAACCAAGTTCTTCTTCAAGACCTCTGAAAGCCGCAGCAGAAAGATCGACATTACCTGTAAAAGGATCATAATCACTGTTTGATACACCCTCCACGACAGAAACAGATAATTTTTGATCTTTATATTCGTTGCTTTCTGCAGCATTACTTGAACGTCCTGTAAGAATAAGCTTTCTGTCTTGAGATAGTTCATCTTCAAGCAAAAGTAGATTTATTCCAAGAGAAGTAAAGAAGATACGGTTATGGGAAAGATGAAAGAAATCGATATTGCCTGTAATGTACTCATTTTTTTCTGAAATAAGCTGTTTACAGACATCTTTCATAACACGGTGTGTATAATAATCAGTAGTATAAAATTTGATAGATAGAATCGGTCTTTCGCTGTAATCTTCTGTTCTCTCAAATGGGTTTATTGAGTAAACTCCGTATTTAAGATTATTGAAATAACACCCGTTTTCATGGTTTATAAATTGCAGCAAAACTTTTTTTCGTGATTGCTCAATTCTTTCATATAAATCGGGAATTGGAATGTTTTCAAAAATCTCCTTCCAAGATACGCCCAGTGTTTGAGGGGGATTGTTGATATGTTGGTTTATCCAATCTATATCTTCAGAACCAAGTTCAGGTAAATCCAATGGAGGAGCAATAAAAAAGCATTTTTTTGAAAGCCATGTTTTTAGAGTTTCTCCGACTGTATAAAACGGATCGCCCTGTGCTATCAGTTCGATATTTAGTTTTTCTCTTGAAATAAATAACTGTTCCTTATGTGGAGAAACAGAGGTTTTAGATGGGGTAATACCGTTTTTTACTAATTCATTTCTGATTATTTCAAAAGTATCTTTTTTTAGGTAGTAGGCGTCAAGTATCTGGCATTGTGAGAGTAGATATTTGAACTGAGGAGTAAGAGGGGAGTTATCGGTTCTCAAAGCAAATACCCTAATGTTTTCATTAATTGCTGAAATCAATTCTCTTGATACCCACGGAGATTTCATTGACGCACCTGATAAAACTAAAACAAATGCCTGTGCTTTTTGAAGATTATCAGCATTTTTTATAATATCCTCATCGTTTATTTTGTCAGTCAAAAGAGAGTTTGCGATCTCATCAGCAAAATTATCGCTTGGAGAAATGCTTCGTGGCGCAAACCATACTGAATACCCATAACTTGTAAGGGCTGTAAATATTTTCTTTGCGATTTCAAGATCTTTAGTTGTATAGCTAAGGAAAACACTCATAAATACATTTCCTTTCAGTAATACATGGAGGAGTTTTAATCTAAAAGCTCATTATTGAGTAAATGATTTTCGTAAAGTTTCTGAATAGACATCATAATTCCCAATTTAGCATGATACCATGTCAGACCACCCTGGAAATAAACAGCATACGGTTCTCTGATAGGTCCGTCAGCACTAAGTTCAATGGATGATCCTTGAACAAAAGCGCCTGCCGCCATAATGACATCGCAGTCATATCCGGGCATAGGCCATGGTTCGGGGGTAACATAACTGTCAACGGGGGCGGCAGCCTGTATGCCTTTGCAAAATGCCTCCATAGCAGCTTTTGATCCGAGTTCAACCGCCTGAATAATATCGTGGCGGCTTTCGCTGCTATTGGGAATAACTTTAAAACCAAGTTTTTCATAACATCTGCTTGCAAAAATAGCTCCCTTGAGAGCACCCGAAACGACAGTGGGAGCCATAAAAAATCCTTGATAAAAAGATGGCATAATACCAAGGTTAGCGCCTACTTCCTGACCGAGTCCGGGAGCACTTAATCTGTATGCACATTTCTCAACACATTCACTTGTACCACAGATATATCCGCCGATAGGTGCAAGACCGCCGCCCGGATTTTTGATTAGAGATCCGACTATCATATCTGCGCCGACTTGTGACGGTTCAATTCTTTCAACAAATTCACCGTAGCAATTATCGACCATACAGATAATATCAGGTTTAATAGACTTCACAAAACCGATTAGTTTACCAATATTTTCGACAGAAAGAGTAGGTCTTGTCTGATAACCTTTTGAACGTTGTATCGTAACCATTTTTGTTTTGTCAGTAATAGCTTTTCTAATACCGTCAAAGTCAAAGTTTCCGTCCTCAAGTAAATCAACCTGAGAATATGTAATACCAAATTCTTTCAGGGAACATTTAGATTGTCTGATGCCTATGACTTCTTCAAGCGTATCGTATGGTTTTCCGACAGGGGAGAGCAGCTCATCACCCGGTCTAAGAATAGCCGACAGTGCTACCGCAAGGGCATGAGTTCCGCAGGTAATCTGAGGACGAACGAGAGCAGCTTCTGTTCCGAAGCAGTCTGCATATACACGTTCGAGATTATCTCTGCCTGCATCGTCGTATCCGTAACCGGTAGTTGCGGCAAAGCAAGCGGCATTAACTCTGTTATTTTGCATAGCTTTAATAACTTTGCATTGGTTATATTCTGCGGTTTCATCTATTGCCTGAAATCTGTCTTTAAGCTCATCAATAACATTTTCGCAGAAGTCAAGTACCTTGTTACAAATACCGAGCTTACTATACATTGTGCTGTTTTCAGTTTTCATATTCAATACTCCCTGTTAATTTTGTTTTTGTACAATTTTGTATTCGTCGCCCATTCTGAAGTAAGGGCAGTTTTTGAAATTATTCTGCATATAGTTGTACATTTCGTCTTGATCAAGGTTAATGACGCAAGTGTAGCATTCGTACTCTTCATCATACTCATAGTTTACACAATAGTCACAGTTTGATTTATTACTCATAAAAATCACCGTCCGAATAGTATTATAACATAATGGTATATATAAATCAAATTTCTTTCCATGTTTTGAAAAGAGTATATGCTGCTTCTTCGATCATATCGAAGGGTATTCCGGCAAAAGAAAGATAAATATATTTAAGATTGTTTTTTTCTCTGCATTTACCTAATACGATACCGTTGTTTAGGGCAGCATTTCTAAGCGTGTCAAGCGGTATTTCGGTTTTGAGCTTTAGTCTTACACACAAAGCAGTTTCAATAACCTCTATCACAGCATTATCAGAGAAGAGTTTTTTAAGACTTTTTAAAAGCAATTCTGATTTAAGTGCGTATATTTTTCGTAGTTTTCTTAACTGCCGTTCAAGTCTGCCTGACCTAATATACTCAGCCAAAGCGAGTTGTTCAGTTTTAGAGGCAGTCTGGTTATAGTTTCGGCTACGGAGTTTGTAAATCTGCATTAGATGATCCGGCAGTACCATATAGCTTATTCTGACCGACGGCAATAACAGTTTTGAAAAGCTGCCGATGTAAACTACACGTTCGGTGTTCATGCCTTGAAGTGCAGGCACAGGTTTAGAGGTATAACGAAGTTCACCGTTATAATCGTCCTCAATGATAATGGCGTTGTTGTTTTCAGCCCAGTTAATAATCTCCATTCTTTTGTTAAAGGGAAGTGGAGCAGAACCTCTGTTACTTCCGGATGAATTCACAAGCAATATTTGGCCGATGTCTGTATCATTCAGAATAATGCCGCTGCTGTCTGCTGAAAGGCCATGCAGAGTATAACCGAAGTCGGACAATATCTGCTCACCCTGTGGGAAAAAACCTTTCTCAATGAAAACATCTTTTCCATATTCTCCGAAAATCCCGGGAAGTAAAGACATTAAAGTTTGAGTACCTGCACCGATAACAATATTATCGGGAGATGTAAAAACACCTCTGACATTCTTAGCATAATTACATAGAACCTCCCGTAACGAAGCTTCTCCCTGGGGGTCGCCGTATGATGAAATAATATTCGGCATATCAAGAATATCTTTAATACAGCGTTTCCAGTATTTTAGGTCAATGTATTGTGGATCAAGTCCCGAACCGGAAAAATCGTAATTTATAGAATACGTCAGTTCTTTTCCAATGTCATTTATTTTAAATCTGTGTTGTATCTGAGGATAGTTAATTTGTGCTTCAACATAAAAACCTTTTTTGGGTTTGTTGTTTATATAGCCTTCAGCACAAAGCTGATCGTAAGCGGTTTCAACAGTAGTTCTGCTGACATTAAGATCTCCCGCAAGAGTTCTGATAGAAGGAAGTTTATCACCGTGCATCAGTTCACCATTTTCGATAGCGGAGATAACACGTCTGTAAAGCTGTTCATACAGTAGAGTACTGTCATTTTTGTCAACTTGTAAAAAATCATAAAGCAAAGAATATCACCTCTGTACTTGCTGTTTAGTATAAAAATGCTCAGAATAAGCATACCACATATGCTGAAATAATACAATGATATATTTTACAAGTTACAATAAATATTTAAAAAAAAACCGGTTAAAATACTTGTGATGTTGTATTCGATAGGGTACTCATCGTGAGTATTAATTATAGGAGTGAATATGATGAAAAAAGCAATAGCAATATGCGGCGCTGCAATAATAGTTGCATCAGCATTATCTGCATGTAAGGCAGAAGACGGCAGGATAAACGATAACAGAGGTTATACAATTATCTCCTCACAAGACACCTATTCAAGCCGTCGCATAATGTCAGAAACATCATCTGTTGTAAGCAGACGTAACAACAATACAGACACTAATGAGGGTGTTATTCATGATGTTGGAAGCATGACGGGCGAAGTAATAGACGATGTTGCTGACGGAATGGACAATATTGGATCATCGGTTGAGTCGAATGTTGAGGACTTTTTTGACGTCAACACAGATACGGCAGAATAACACTCGGAATGATATATCTGACCGATACCACTGAATAATAACATGGTATCGGTCATGATTTCCTGATTATAAGCAGAAAAAGTTAGTATATGGGGGTAACCAAATGAAAAAATATCTGATACTGTTTTTTACGGTGATTTCTGTTATACTTATAATAATTGCGTCGGGTTACACTCGTATAGATAATATAGATTATGTAAAGGGTGCAATAATAGAAAGTACGCATGCAGCAAAAATTATAAACTGTTCAGGTAAGATAGTGTATGCCGGTACAAATGAATGTATAGCACATGGTAGCGGTATAGTTCAGTATGTATTTGTTAGAGAGGGCGACCATGTAAACGTAGGAGATGTGATTATGATAACGGCAGAAACAAAAGCTGATATTGAACTTGCTGATATATATTCGGCAGCACTCTCTGAAAATGGAGATATAGGCAGTATAGTAAAAAAAACACTTGATAAAGAGATTTCGATAACATCATATACAGCAGAAATATCAGGTATAATTCACAACATAACAGCAGAAGTAAACGGTATTTACACAAAGGGCAGCAGTATGTTTGAAATATATCAGGATAACACTACATTTGAAATTGAAGCAGATGTGCCCGAAAGTGTTATTGGAAAAGTGGAGGTAGGGCAGAGTGTTGAAATAGATGTAAGGGCTATGCCATATATGGTAAAAGGTGAGGTTAAAGAGATAGACAATTATGCAAAGCAAACAGGAAGTGCATTTGAAAAAGAGACGACAGTAAAAGTTATAATTTCTGTGGAGAATAATTATTCTGATCTAAAAAGCGGTTACACAGCGGATTGTAAGATCAAAGTGCAGGAGAAGGATAACGTTCTTCTTGTTCCGTTTTCGTCAGTAGAAGCAGACGAAAACGGAGAAACGTTTGTGTATATATTAAACAGTAATAAATGCGAAAAACACATAGTTGTCTGCGGTGAGGAATATAGTGGTGGAATAGAAATAGTTGACGGTCTAAAATCCGGAGATATAGTTGTGTACGATGTATCTGGTATAGATGAGACAAAAGAAAATGTTATAGGTGAGGTGAAAGCTTTTGAGCAGTAAGCTGAGGTTTACAATAAAATGCCTTCTGGAAAACAGACTGAGGTTTATTCTCACTGTAATAAGTATAGCTGTTGGAGTAACATCGGTACTAATAGTAAATTCCGTAAGTACTTTTGGAGCACAGGCGGTTTCTGCCGAACTTGATAGTCTTGGAATGAACGGACTGATAGTAGCACCTGAGAACGACGGAACACATTTAAAATCAGAGGAAACAGAAATGCTGTCAAGTGTAGACGGCATAATAAAGACCGCACCTGTAACTGTAAGCACATCAAGAGTGAGTTCAGGTATGTGTGACACCACAGCGATGATATGGGGGATAGACGAAAAAGCAAAGGATGTAGTAAATTTTGACTTAATGTATGGCAGACTGATAGACAAAAGCGACACGATGATAAAGAACAAGGTTTGTATTCTTGAAGAAACACTTGCGTGTGAGATATTTGGGCAGGAAAATGCAGTAGGAAGAAATGTAGAACTGTTATGTGGTTCTGGTACTGAAAGTTTTGAGGTAATTGGAATAGTAAAAACAGGAAAGGGAATAATGCAGTCAATAATGGGAAACTATTTTCCAGCATTTCTCTATATACCATATACTGTTATATCGAGTTCTCCAAATTTTAGTCAAGTGTTTCTGAAAACAAACGCAGATACAGATACCGAAGTATTAGCGGAAAGAATAAATCAGCTTCTTGCGGAAAACACATCAGGAAAATATACTGTAACAGACTTAGCAGGACAGAAAAGCACACTTGAGGGTATGTTGTCAACTGTAACAAATATTCTTACTGTAATAGGAGCAATTTCGCTGGTAGTGGCGGGGATAAGCATAATGAACATCATGCTTATATCGGTAAATGAAAGGGTAAAAGAAATAGGAATAAAGAAATCAATAGGAGCGTCATCATTTGATATAATGCTTGACTTTTTGGCTGAATCGGTTATAATTTCCATTATAGGCACTGGTGCGGGAATTATATGTGCAGTATTGATAGTAAAAGCAGGAGCAATAATGTTAGAAACAAATTTGACTGTAACGTATAATTCGGTAGTACGATCTGTAATAATATCAGCAATACTGGGAACTCTATTTGGAATTATTCCTGCATACAAAGCGTCTAAATATAAGCCCGTAGAGGCACTTCGCAGGTGATATAATTGTTTGCAGCAGTATCGTACAGGTATTCAAATATTATAAATGGACTTAATTCACTTGGAATAAGAACAATAGAAGTTCCGGCATTTAACGGGATGACACAAAACTATGAGAGTTCTCATGCGGATATGCAGGTTTTATGTGTAAAGGAAACATTGTTTTTATTAAAAGATAATGATATTTTCAATAATAAGGTTATCGAAAAAACTGGCTTAGATGTTGTTTTTACATCAGAGTGTATAAGTGAATTTAAGTATCCTGAATGTGTAAAGCTGAATGCAGCGGTTGTAGGAAAAAATATTATAGCTAATTATAAATACATGGATAAAAAAATATTAGAAAAATGTAAAGACTATAATATAATTACGGTAGCACAGGGTTATGCGAAATGTTCGTCTGCAATAATATCAGACAAGGCGGTTATAACATCTGATGAGTCAATATATAACGCTTGCACAAAGAAAAAAATAGATTGTCTGAAAATACAAAGCGGATATATCCAACTTTGTGAAAGATACGGAGGATTTATCGGAGGTAGTTGTTTTCAATTTGATGATACTCTTTATTTTACGGGAGATATAAAACAGCATCCTGATTATTCATCGATAAAATCATTCTGTCTAAACTATTCTGTGAATATAAAATCGATAGTAAAACATACTCTTACCGATGTAGGAGGTATAGTAATAATATAAAACAACCTCTGCTGTACGACAGAGGTTGTTTTGTTAATCGTGTGATTTAATAATCAAGCGGTCCTCATTACTGAATATGTTAACGCTTTGAACTATACCTATACAAGTCATGATAACCATAAGCGAAGTTCCTCCTGCACTGAAAAATGGTAGTGTAACACCTACAACAGGAAGAAATCCCAGTACCATTCCTAAATTAACAGAAGTTTGTGCAAGAATTAGTCCGAATACTCCTATACATAGGTTTTGTCCGAATTCATCACGGGCGTGTGCCGATTTATAGAATATTCTCAACAAAAGGAACAGAAACAATAAAAGTATGATACAGCAACCTAAAAAACCAAGTTCTTCGCCAGCAACGGTAAAAATAAAGTCATTTTCCTGTTCGGGTACAATGGCATATCCGACACGCTGTCCTTTGAACAGGCCTGCACCTGTATATCCTCCTGCCATGATAGAGAGTTTACCTTGATACTGCTGCCAGCCATATACAGTTTTTGCGTTTTCATCAAGGTTCAAGAGAACAAGTATTCTGTTTCGCTGGTCATCGTTAAGAATCTTAGTCCAAACAAAAGGTACACAAAGCAGTGCTGCACCTATGGTGCCCAAATAGTATCTTAGTTGAACTCCTGCTGCAAAAGTCATAATTACAAAAATCAATGCAAAAATAAGAGCTGAACCGTCATCACCCTGAATGTGAATAAGCATAATTGGAATAGCCCCGTGAACAGCAAGCAGACATACATGAGGAAAGGATGTTATTTTGTTGTGCTTGGTAAGAAAGCTGAGATGGACAGAAAGAGTAACAATGAAGCAAATCTTTACAATTTCAGAGGGTTGCAACGAAAATCCTCCGATATTAATCCAAGCAATATCGTCAGTACCTTCGACTCTAATACCGAATAAGAAAACTAACGCTATCAGACCAAATCCGACAGCAGCAATAGCTACCCATAATTTGTAAATGTATTTGTAATCTATACAAGAAATAACGACAGCCCCGACAGTGCCGATAATAAGGGCAATAACCTGAGTTTTGAGAAAGTTGTAATCGCCCGCCCGCTGCATACTCGCAATAAGTAGAAGGCTTAAAGTGTTCATGCCGATAACGATAAGCCAAATGAATTTATCTGTATATTTATAGTATGAGGAAATCTTTTCAAAAACTAATTTCATTCGCATCACCTGTTCAAATTATATATGATATTTGTAACATAATCAAGAATAAAATAAAAATATTGTGATATTTTTTTCAATATTGTAAGAAAATAAAAAATAAAACAATCAAGGTTGTATTAAATAAGAAAATGTGCTATAATCCAATAGGAAAAAAATAAAATTAGGTGTTGTTATGTCAGAATATAAATCAAACAGTCCAGAAAAAACTATGGAATTGGGACAAAAGCTTGCAAGCATGCTTACCGGAAAAGAAGTAATAGCATATTTTGGCGGATTAGGAATGGGCAAGACCACTCTTACAAGAGGTATAGTCAGCGGATTAGGCGGAGAAGATGTTGTATCAAGTCCAACGTTTGCAATAGTAAATGAATACAAAGCAAAATATAATGTATATCATTTTGATATGTACAGAATATCAGGTTGGGACGATTTGTATTCCACAGGTTTTTTTGATTATTTAGATAACGGAATAATCATAATAGAGTGGAGTGAGAATATAGAAAATGCCCTGCCTGAAGACATTATAAAGATAGAGATAAGTAAAGGAAACAGTGATACAGAGAGAATTTTTCGAATTGAGGGGGCAGAGGTGTGAAAATATTTGCAGTTGATACTTCCACAAAATGTGCATCTGTTGCAATAACAGAAGACGGAGTGATCAGGGGAGAATTTTTTTTGAACTGTATGCTGACACACAGCGAAACGCTGATGCCCATGACGCAGTTACTGTTTAAAAGCTGCCGTACAGCGCCAGCCGAAGTTGATTGTTTTGCAGTTAATTGCGGACCGGGCTCATTCACTGGAATAAGAATAGGCGTTGCAGAAATAAAGGGAATGGCATATGCTTTGAATAAACCATGTGTTGCAGTTTCAGCGCTTGAAAGTATGGCGTATAACTTTCAGCCATGTGATGCTTACATTTGCTGTGTAATGGATGCAAGGTGCAGTCAAGTTTATAATGCGCTGTTTGAGGTAATGGAAAACGGCGTTGTAAGAGTATGTGAAGATAGGGCATTAAGCATAGAGGAACTGACAGAAGAGCTGAAAACGCTTGATCGAAAGATAATTCTTGTAGGCGATGGAGCAGAACTTTGTTATAATAAGATGAAGACTGAGCTTAGCACAGTGGAACTATCACCGGAGAATATTAGATATCAAAAAGCGTCGGGAGTATGTATGGCGGCTGAGAGTAAATATAATGAAGGGAAAACACTTACTTCATCGGAACTAATGCCAACATATTTAAGACTTCCACAAGCACAAAGAGAACTAATGGCAAAAAGCAAAAATAAATAATAATGAAAAAGGAGAGTTGTACTATGATAGCTTTAGGAGCAGATCACGGTGGATATTGTTTAAAAGAGGCGATAATCGAATATTTGAATAAAAATGGTATCGAATATAAAGACTACGGATGTTACAGCGAAGAGTCTGTTGATTATGCGGTTTACGCAAAGAAGGTAGCAGACGCTGTTGCAAGCGGAGAAGCAGAGAGAGGAATACTATGCTGTGGTACAGGAATAGGTATCTCAATAGCAGCAAATAAGGTCAAGGGTATTCGTGCAGCAGTAGTAACAAATGAGTTCTGTGCAGAAATGACACGCAGACATAACGATGCAAATATTCTTGCAATGGGAGGCAGAGTGATTTCTCCCGAAACTGCAGTAAAGCTTACCGATATTTTCCTTAATACAGAATTTGAGGGCGGCAGACACGAGAGAAGAATAGAGCAGATTGCAAAGATTGAGAACGGCGAAGATTTTTAATAAATAAGATGTGTTACGGCGATACGTTGCTGATAACAAAACAGAATAAGAACAATACAAACACCTTCTGTCATAACAGATGTTAGATGACAGAAGGTGTTTTTCTGTGTGATTAATTATAGTTAAAAAATGACTTGAAGGTTATGCAGAATTAAAAAGAATAGAAAAAAGCATGTAAAATTCTACATATTATATTTACTAAACTAAAAAAATATGGTAAAATAAAACTATATATGTATTTGTTGGAATGATAACACAGAGGAGGATTTTTATGAGAAAGAGAGTTATTAGTATTATTTTATCATTATTATTATGTATATCGTGCTTTTCTTCAACAGTAATGGCTGCAGAGGTAGGGATAGAAAAATCCTCACTTAATACAGGTGCATTTACATGTCAGTCAGGCGATTTTCTTGATGTGGTATTTTATATTAATGCAAGCAGTAACGTGCAGGGGTTTAACGGTACAATAAAGCTAAAAACAGGATTAACATATTCTACCGGAACAACTCCTAATTACGAAGTAAATTCAGCACTTACAAATGTAACCCCATATATAAATCCGGTTAATAATATGTTATATAATTTTAGTTTGCTGTTTAATCCTAATGGCGGACAGACTTTTACAAAAAAAACGGAGCTTATACGTTTCCACACAAAGGCGACAAAGGCATTGACTTCTCAGACACTGGTATATACAGTAGAGGAATTATTCGACAAAAACTATAACGATATAGCTGCAAGCAATATTACATGTTCAGTGGAAAAGGTTACCAGTTCCAATACAACACTTACATCTATAACAGTAACACCGCCTTCTACAACAACATACTATGTAAACGGCAGTTTTTCGACAGCAGGAATGAAAGTAACGGCAAAATACAGCGATAATTCAACGAAAGATGTAACTAACTCAGCAACGGTAACATCACCCGATATGAGTACAGCAGGAACAAAGACAGTAACAGTATCATACGGTGGAAAAACAGCAACCTTTAATATTACCGTAGAAGCGATATCAGTAACGGGAATAAGCGTATCAAAGAACCCGACAAAAACATCATATTATACTAATGAAACGTTTAGTTCGGCAGGTACAGAGGTTACAGTAACATATAATAACGGTACAACAAAGGTGATTACAAGCGGTATGTCGTTTTCATCTCCCGATATGAGTACGGCAGGAACAAAAACTGTAACGGTTACATACAGCGGAAAAACAGCAACGTTCAGTATAACGGTTTTAGCGGTAACGGTATCAAGCTTGACGATATCAAAGAACCCGACAAAAACATCTTACTATACAGGGGACAAGTTCGATTCAACAGGATTAAAAGTAACAGCAAAGTATAATAATAACAGCACAGCTGATGTAACAAGCAGTGTAACTTTGTCTAATCCTGATATGAGTACAGCAGGAACAAAGAC
>ONAH01000210.1 GCA_900315715.1 uncultured Eubacteriales bacterium | reverse complement strand
ACGGCAGTATCACAAATTAGTGATCTGCCGTTTATTTGTGAGGATAAAAAGAAAATTCGGCTCAAACACAGAGTTTAAGCCGAAATCAATGGAGCTGGTGGCGTGACTCGAACACGTGACCTGCGCATTACGAATGCGCTGCTCTACCAACTGAGCTACACCAGCAATCAACAGTCATTATAATACTATAATTTTCTGTTTTTGTCAAGTGTAATTGAATATTATTTTGATTTTTTGTGGTATTAATATCATATTAGTGTAAGTCGGGGAGTTGTTATTCCTCAGTTTTAGGATTTGCAGATTTGAAGAACAAAATCAGTGCAAATATTACTAATGGCACACATGATATTAATCCGTTAGGAAAAGGTCCCAAAAGCCTGTATGATTCTATGTTTGGCGTAGACAAGAGTATCGGAAGTGAGGCTGCTGCGTTAAATGATCCATGAAATATAGACGGAACCCATATGCATTTGCTTTTTTCATACAGCCAATCACATATTGTTCCTAAAGCAACAGTAACAAGGCAGAATAACAGCATTCCTGAAATGGGAAACCCAAAGTACTCTGTACCATATTCATATCCTATTAGCCAGATAAGTGGCCAGTGCCATATGCCCCAGATTATTCCGCCAAAAACATAGCCAAGCTTTATTCCGAATTTGGCTTTAAGCTGCGGATAAAGAAAACCTCTCCAACCGACTTCTTCTCCCATTGCGAAAAACATATTTAAAAAAGGTGCATACGTCACACAGCTAACAATAGAAATCAAAATGTATATAGGAAATGTTATACCTTGCTGTTCCATTTGTTTAAAAGCGTTCTCACCGATGCTTTCTATCATAGATTTTCCGCTTAAATCAAAGTGTTTTTGAAATACAACAAAATACAGTAATGCACCTGCAAAAGTAAATAATATGGGAGAGAACCATGCTATCAGAATAGGTATAATGTTTCCTTTGACTATCGGTTTCCAAAAAATGTTTTTTAGCTTATAACCCGAAATCACGACACCAAGTAAAGGAACAAGCATCATAACAGATAATAGTAATGTTGAAAAGATAGCAAGACCTTTATTTGTCAGAATGTAAGCACCAAACTGCATAATCCAGGCAATTACAAAAGTTGACAACAGATATTTTATCAACTGTTTCTTGTTAAAAGATGTTGAATTCAAAACGGATCACACTCCTCACACTATCATCATAGCGTCGCCAAAACTGAAAAATCTGTAACGCTCATTTACTGCGGTTTTATATGCGTTCATTGTGTTCTCGTATCCTGCAAACGCGCTTACAAGCATTATAAGCGTGCTTTCGGGTAGGTGGAAGTTAGTGATAAGTCCGTCAAGTACCTTGAACTCATATGGCGGATAAATAAATATATCCGTCCACCCGTTACACGCTCTGATTTCTCCGTATTCCTTTGCAACGGATTCAAGCGTGCGGCAGCTTGTTGTACCGACAGATATTACACGTCTGCCGTTTTTCTTTGTTTCTTTAATAAGGTCTGCTGTTGCCTGAGGTACTTCATAATGCTCGCTGTGCATTTTATGCTTTGTTACGTCATCTACCTTTACGGGGCGGAAAGTTCCCAAACCTACGTGCAGAGTAACATAACCTATCTTTACACCCTTGTTTTGAAGCTTCTGCAGAAGTTCGTCTGTAAAATGCAATCCTGCTGTGGGTGCGGCTGCTGAGCCCAATTCACGGCTATATACAGTCTGATAACGTTCCTTGTCCTGAAGTTTTTCGGTAATATATGGTGGCAAAGGCATTTCTCCAAGCTTGTCAAGGGACGCAAAGAAATTATCCTCACAGAAAAACTCAACTATCCTGTTGCCGTCCTCAAGCACGTCTTGAACCTTTGCTGTCATAATGCCGTTACCAAATGTAAATTCTGTACCTGGCTTTGCTTTCTTTCCGGGTTTTGCAAGGCACTCCCATACGTTTTGTGACTTCTGAGTAAGCAGCAGAAATTCGACTCTTGCGCCGGTGTCGTTTTTTGTACCGTAAAGTCGTGCAGGAAGAACTCTTGAATCGTTGAGAATCATGCAGTCGCCTTCGTTAAGATAATCTGCAATATCGTAAAAATGTTTATGAGTAACGCTGCCTGTTTTCCTGTCAAGAAGCATAAGACGTGAGCTGTCACGCTGAGTAAGCGGAGTCTGTGCGATAAGCTCTTGCGGAAGCTCATAATAATAATCGCTTGTTTTCATATTTAATAAATCCTTTCGGTTTAGGTTGAAAATATGCAAAAAAATCTAAAATGTATCGTTTTATGTTTGACAACATATAATAATAATGCTATTATAAAAGAGAGATTTTATTATTTCAAATTGTTTATAATCCCTTTTGCAGCACCGTATCAATAATTCATTTTACACTTTTATGAAACTGTTGTCAATACGGTTTTGTGTTTGAGGATAAGGAAAGGATTGGTTTTTATTATGAAGCAGTATAAGGTTGGTATTATTGGTGCAACTGGCATGGTAGGACAGAGATTTGCTACCCTGCTTGAGAATCACCCTTGGTTCAAGGTAACGGCACTAGCAGCAAGTTCAAGAAGTGCAGGCAAGACTTACGAAGAGGCAGCAGGCAACAGATGGGCATTAAAGATACCAATGCCTGAGTCAATGAAAGATATGGTTATAATGGACGCATCTGACGTAGAGAGTGTAACTGCTCTTGTTGATTTTGTTTTCTGTGCTGTTGATATGAAGAAGGACGAAATAAGAGCACTTGAAGAAGCATATGCAAAGGCTGAGTGTCCGGTTGTATCCAATAACTCTGCTAACCGTTTTACTCCAGATGTTCCAATGATAATTCCTGAGATTAACGACCAGCACCTTGAGATCATCGATGCTCAGAGAAAGCGTCTTGGAACAAAGAGAGGCTTTATCGCTGTAAAGTCAAACTGTTCACTTCAGAGCTATGTACCGGCAATTCACCCACTTATGGATATGGGAGTTACAAAGGTTCTTGCATGTACATATCAGGCAATATCCGGTGCAGGAAAGACATTTGAGCGTTGGCCTGAAATGGTTGATAATCTTATTCCGTACATTGGCGGAGAGGAAGAAAAGAGTGAGAAAGAGCCTCTGAAAATCTGGGGTACTGTTGAGAACGGTGAGATTAAGCCGACAAATACTCCTTCAATCACATCTCAGTGTCTTAGAGTTCCTGTAAGTGACGGTCACACAGCAGCTGTTTTCGTATCTTTTGATAAGAAGCCGGATCTTGAGGAAATCAAAGAGCGTTGGGCAAACTACAAGGGAGCACCGCAGGAGCTTGATCTTCCAAGTGCACCGAAGCAGTTCCTGCACTACTTTACAGAGCCCGACAGACCGCAGATAAAGTCTGAGAGAAATCTTGAGAACGGTATGGCTGTTTCCATAGGCAGACTCAGAGAGGATACTCAGTATGACATTAAGTTTGTTTGCATGTCACACAACACTCTCAGAGGTGCAGCAGGCGGTGCAGTACTTCTTGCAGAGCTTCTTACAGCTAAGGGATATATGGATTGATAAAAAAAGAATTATGGACTTGTTGTTTGTAATTTCTTGAAAAATATAATTATTTATTCGGAAACGGCGGCAAGTATTAATGACGTTAATGCTT